>JAYGDG010000733.1:0-9230 GCA_046583015.1 Pirellulaceae bacterium
CGACGTTCGTCTTCGACTGCGAAACCTCAACGACGAGAAAAACCGCAAGTTCTTCCGCTATTCACCCTGGAGTGACCCGACGCCGGCAGTCCACTTTCCTCAACCAGAACAAGTGCTGGTCAACACGGTGCAATCGCCCAAGATCAATCTTTACGAGAATCACGAGTTTACACTGGAAGAGCCCAAGGGTGTTGTCAAAACAATCGTCTGGGACGAGAAACGAGCTGTTGACGTACCAATTGATCGTGTCGTCTTGCGCGGCTCCATCTTGAATTTCCAGGGCCAGTACCCGAAATTACCTGACAATTGGACTTCTCCCTGGAAAGAAACCTCGATCGATTTCAGTGGTAAGTACCAGTACGCTCACCCGTTTTCACACTTAATCAAGAACATCGACGGTTTCAGCACCGAGACCGACTGGTTTATTGCTGATATTCAGGGTGGCGAGTTGATCGGTGGCACGAAAGAGGATCCTCTCTATTCACCCGGTGAATTTGCCATCATCGATGCAAACGGTAATCTAATCATCCGAAATGAACTGGACGATGCGGATGAATTCTACCGGTTTACTTTGAAGCCCAAGCAGGAAGCAGACCCGGCCGACTCTGGCACCTCGACAGCTGACGAAGCCGAAGATCTTACCGGGCAAATGGAAGGGCTAGACGAGGACCTGTAAGGCAGGCGACCTGTAAGGAAAAGGGTTCTGCAGGCAACTCCCTCGCCTTGACTCACCAGGGCCAGCGCGCCCCTAGTGCCGTTTGCTGTTTGTTCGTTAACTGGCGAATCCCGCGACGGGCGAGCTTCAACAAGGCCTGCAGTTGCTGGTCGTTGAACGTGGCTTCTTCGCCAGTACCCTGGATTTCGATAAAGTCGCCTCCCCCCGTCATGACAACGTTCATATCTACATCGGCACGCCGATCCAGTTGGTAATCCAAGTCCAGTACACAACGGTCGTCCACGACGCCAACGCTGACCGCGGCAACACTGTCTCGCAATGGATACCGATCCGGGAACGGCAGTTCTTTGCGGACACTATTCAAAGCATCAACCACGGCAATCAAAGCTCCCGTGATACTCGCTGTGCGTGTGCCACCGTCTGCCTGCAAAACGTCACAATCGACCGTCAGCGTCCGTTCTCCAAGCGCTTCTAAGTCTGCCACGGCACGTAAGCTGCGCCCAATCAGTCTCTGGATCTCACTGGTCCTGCCGTCCATCTTGGGGCCACGATCACGTTTCTTGCGTGGAGTGGTACTGTGAGGAAGCATACTGTATTCGGACGTGATCCATCCTTTTCCGGCACCTTCCAACCACGGTGGAACGCCCGCCTCAACGCTGGCCGTACACAACACAACCGTCTCTCCCGCCTGGAACAGCACGCTCCCGGGTGCCGATTCCGTGAATTTTCGTTTCACGCGAACTGGACGCAATTCTGTTGACTTTCGCCTGGTGCGGTTCACCATCCGATTCTCCTTGGGGCCTTTAAGACTCATTTAACAACCAAACCAGCAATCCCTTCTGGACATGCATACGGTTTGCCGCCTGTTCGATCACCAGGCTCTGTGCTCCATCGAGAACGTCATCGGTCACTTCCTGACCTCGCCGCGCGGGCAAACAGTGCAAGAAACAAGCATCCGCTGGTGCCACAGCCATTAAGCCCGCATTGACTTGAAACGGCTCAAAAGCTCGCGCCCGGTCTGCTGCTTCGGATTCCTGCCCCATGCTGGCCCACACATCCGTATAAACCGTATTTGCATTTTCCACCGCAACCCGCGGATCGGTTGTCTGCAGGATCTTGAAATCGGGCAGTTCAGAAGCTAATTGATCGAGAAACTCCTGGCCAAACTGGTAATCTTCAGGCGCTGCCAAAGCAAACTCAACGCCCAGTTTTCCACAAATGATAGCCAGGCTGCGGGCCACGTTATTGGCATCACCGACGTAAGCCAGCCGTTGTCCAGACAAGGCACCATGCCGTTCCTGGAGCGTGAAGATGTCTGCTAGTGCCTGGCAGGGATGGCAATAATCGGTCAGTCCATTAATGACGCAGCAGGAAGCGTGCTCTGCCAGTTCGACAACCTTGGCATGTCCGGTCGAGCGACTCACAATCACATCCATGTATTGGCTCAACACCCGACTAAAGTCCTTAATGCTCTCGCGGCTACCCCAACCCGTGTCATCGCCGAGAAACAAACTACTACCACCCAGGTGCCCGATTGCCATCTCAAAACTCACCCGTGTTCGTAGTGATGGCTTTTCAAATAACAGCGCGATACCGCGCCCCTGCAGCAAAGCCGGCCTTTGCCCTGCCTGGAGTTGCTCCTTCAATTCCCGACTGATCGTCAAGATACGATCAATCTCGTCTGCCGCCAGGTCAAACAAAGTGATCAAATTTCTCGTCATCGAACAGTTTCCTAACAAAACGTCGCGAGCCCCAGTCTCTAGTGGTCTGATCTCTAGGGATCAAGCCCTTGAATCGCATCGGCCAAAATCTGGCATCCTTGTTCCGCCTGGTCTTCGGTGAGTGTCATGGCTGGCAACAAGCGGACGATATTTCCCTGGGTGCAATTAACCAGCAAACCATTGGCCATACAAGCTTCAACCACGGCGCCCCCCTCAACGTCCAATTCAATCCCAATCATCATCCCGACAATTCGCACTTCACGAATCCACTGGCAATTCTCCTCGAGTGCCTGCAAACGCTGCTGGAACAACTGGCTCAAATTCGCCACATTTTGCAACAGGTTTTGAGATTCAATCATTTCGATACAGGCAATTCCGGCGCGTGCCGCTATCGGATTACCGCCAAAGGTAGCCGCGTGCATGCCAGGCCTTAAGCTTGGTGCGATCTCCGCAGTCGTCAACATCGCACCACCGGCAATACCTCCACAGAGTGATTTCGCCAAAGTCATCACATCTGGAGTCACCCCAAAGTGCTGGTAACCGAACCATTCTCCCGTACGGCCACATCCCGTCTGAACCTCGTCAAACATTAGCAACAGTTCATTTTCTGTCGCCAATTCACGCAAACCTGCCAGGAACCCGTCAGGCGGCAACCTGACTCCCCCTTCTCCTTGAACCGGCTCGACCAGGATCGCGCAGCTTTCATCGTCGATCAGTGCTCGAACGGCATCCAGATCTCCAAAGGGTGCATACTCGAAACCGGCCATCAAAGGTCCCAGGCCGGCATGATACTTGGGCTGTGCCGTGGCTGTCGTGGTCGCCAACGTACGACCGTGGAAGCCCCCTTCAAAAGTAATAATCTTGTAACGTTCTTCTGGGGTATGCAACCGCGCCAGCTTGATCGCTGCTTCGTTGGCTTCCGCCCCCGAGTTACAGAAAAAAGCCTGGCCTCCAAAGCTACGGTCGGACAGCAACCGTGCCCACTGACCCTGTAGCTCCAAGTGCCAGGAGTTCGGAACGTGAATCAGCGTTTGCAGTTGGTCCTGCACAGCCGCTACCACTGGTGCCGGGCAATGGCCAAGGAGATTGCACCCCCAGCCGGGAAACAGATCAAGATAGCGGGTCCCCTCACTATCCCACACATAGGATCCCTCGCCACGTACCAGATTAACCGGGTAACGTCCGTAATTGGGGATGACGTAACGCTTGAACAGTTCAACCGTCTCGGCCGATCCTAATCCTGTGTTTGTCTCCATCGTACATACTCCTCTTTGGCACCCTGGATTGCCGGTTAACTATCCGGCTGACACACTTGGTTGCAACCAGGTTCGCAATCCGTATCAGCCCACCAGGAACGACATATTTCGTCGCTCAAGGTTCGTTAGCTTTTGACTCCGATTCCTGAATAAGTTGGGTACCTATTCCCTCGGTGGTGTAGACTTCCAGCAGCAGCGAATGACGAATGCGACCATCGATAATATGAACCTTGCCAACACCCTGTTCCAGCGTTTCCAGGCAGGCCTGCACTTTTGGAATCATACCCGTATCGATCACCCCAGAGTCAATCAACTCGCGGGCACGGTCTGCAGTAAGCGTGTACAACAGAGAATCAGGGTCATCTTTGTCCGAACGGACGCCATTGATATCACTCAAGAACACCAACTTCTCTGCCCCCAGTGACTGAGCCACTGCCATAGCGGCCGTATCTGCATTAACGTTCAGGATCTGGCCCTCCTGGTCGAGGCACATCGAAGGAATGACTGGCACGGTTCCCGCGTAGCAAAGATTCTCGATAACCTGCCGATCAACTCGTGTCACTTGTCCGACTTGGCCCAGATCAATTGGTCCATCATCACCTTCCAGTTGAATCTTCTCACCCGTTAGTACATTGGTCGTGCGAAAATTCAAGTTCATGGCCCGCCCACCAAGCTTTTCAATCTCCGCTGCCAAGCGTTCGTTAGTCTGATAGGCAAGAACCTCTTCCACGATCTTCAGGGTCGCTTCATCGGTATATCGACGCCCCTGGACAAACTGAGGCTCAATACCCGCCTCTCGCATCGCCTGGCTAATCAAGTCTCCACCGCCATGGACCAGCACCGGTCGCATACCGACTGTTTCCATAAACACAATATCGATCAAGACATGCCGCAGCGCAGTTTCATCGCCCATCACGCTGCCACCTAGTTTGATGACGGTAATTTTATCTCGAAACTTGCGGATCCACTCCAGAGCTTCGATCAGCGTACTGGCTTTTTCAATGGCTTCCTGCACCAGGCTACCTCGTTTCATGCAAGACGGGTTTTCATGCAACCAAACTAATCCATGTCTTCACAGCTGTCGTGGAGCAAGCGAGAGAAGAATATTGTGGGAAAACGTACCATTGTAGGTTGCCCGGGGACCTAGTGTCAACGAACCGCAGACCTCTGGATTCGGCTTTCAATTCGTGACAAGATGAGGAAAATAAGCCTGTCTCGCGCGGAGTCCATCCAGATAACTGATGTGGTTGGTTTATTTCGCCAAATCGATCAGAATTACCATCAACAAAGTTCGGTACTGCTGACTGCTGAAAACGCCACTATGAGTAAACCGATCGCAATTATCCTGGCCGCCGGACAGGGAACACGGATGAAGAGTGATTTACCCAAAGTCCTCTGTCCGATCCTGGAACGCCCTATGATCAGTTACGTGCTGGACGCTCTGGAGGCGGTTGGCATTGAGCGTTCACTGGTTGTTGTCGGTTACCGCAGTGATGAAGTGCGCCGCCAATTGGCTCAACGCAATAACCTGGAGTTCGTTGAACAAGTTCAACGGCTAGGAACAGGGCATGCCGTACAGACCTGTGTCGATTTTTTTCGTGAACATCAGGGTGCCGTACTGGTCTTAACAGGTGACTCGCCAATGATTCAACCCACCTCTCTCAAACAGCTCCTCGACCACTACGAAAGAGAACATCCTTCCTGTATCCTGGGAACCTTGCACAAAGACAACCCTGCTGGACTGGGTCGAATCATCCGTGACGACACCGGTCACTTCACTGGAATTGTTGAAGAGAAAGATGCCACGGAAGCACAACGGTCGATTACCGAGGTGAATATGAGTACTTACCTGTTTCGCGGGCCAGACCTCATCGAGGCCCTGTCGCAACTGACCAACGACAATCGCCAGTCAGAATACTACTTGACGGATTGTCCTGGTATTCTGGTAGAACATGGGATGAATGTTCAGGCCTTACCCGTACTGCAACCCTGTGAAGCCTTAACCATCAATACGATTGATGAATTGCAATTAGTCGAAACTGAAATGTTGAAGATGGGATACTAAATGCGAGAACTAAAGATCTTTAGTGGCCGTGCCAATCAACCACTGGCTGAAGACATTTGTGGTTTTCTCCACTTGCCTCTCGGTGCCATTTCCTTGACTTCTTTTCCAGATGGCGAAAGCCACTGTAAAATCGAAGAAGATGTTCGAGGACGAGATGTCTTTCTCGTGCAATCAACCTGTCCACCGGTCAATGATCACCTAATGGAATTATTGATCATGATCGACAGTTGCAAACGAGCTAGTGCTGCGAGGATTACTGCAGTCATTCCCTATTTCGGTTATGCCCGTTCGGACCGCAAAGATGAAGGGCGAGTGCCCATCACGGCCAAGCTTTGCGCCAACCTGATTACACGTGCAGGTGCCGACCGCGTCCTCACAATGGATCTGCATGCCGCTCAAATCCAGGGATTTTTCGACGTTCCGGTGGACCATTTGTTCGCCGCACCTGTCCTCAATGAACACTTTAAGAAAATGGGGCTGACCGATGATGACATTGTCGTTGTTAGTCCAGACGAAGGAAGTATCAAACGTGCGATTGGACATGTTAAACGACTCGGCGGACGCTTGGCCATTGTCGATAAACGACGGGCCAGTGCTACTGAAACAAAGCAAGAGAACATTATTGGCGGTCCCCTCGACGGGCGTGTCGCACTCATGTTTGACGACATGATCAGTACCGCGGGCTCTATCTGTGGCGCTGCTCGCCTCGTGCAAGAGGCTGGTGCCCGGGAAATCCACGTCGCAGCAACTCATGGAATCCTCTGCGGCCCAGCGCTGGAACGAATCGACGAGGCACCTATTACCAGCGTCGTCCTAACCGATAGTGTCCCGGTAGAAGGTGATCGTAAAATCCCGAAAATTCAAATCCTGACGGTTGCCCCATTGCTGGCCGAAGCCATTAAGCGAATCCATCACGATCAATCAATTAGCGCAATCTTCAGCAATTCAGTCTGATCCGTTAGGCCTTGCCAAGAAAGTGCCCGGGGCTAGAGGGCTAAGAAATAGGTTCCGCGTCTCGACGAAAAACGGCCACCACGTCCTCGACCGGTACCACAAAGAGTTGATTATCTGGCTCAAAATCAACTGGAATGGCATTCTTCGGGTGGAAGAGAATCTTATCGTACTGCTGAAGAGGTACGTCCTCGTCGTTGCAAATGTAGGTCGAAATCGCCACAATGCGGCCGGTAATCGTCGGAATCTCAGCCGCATCGGGTAAGGCAATACCACCTTTAGTCTCCCGTTTTGGCTCATCCTTTCGAACCAAAACTCGAGCTCCAATCGGCTCTACGTATTCAAACGTCTTTTTACGTGTTTTTGCCATCGTGTGACGCTATCCAACTAGAATTCTGACCACCTTTATCAAAGTTACCCCTTGTGTCCAATTTCGGCAAGCCAAGAAACAGCCCAAACCACTTGATTGACACCCTGTGAAAGTCCCCACAGAAGATGCCGCTGGCCTTGTTTTTAGTGTGGTTTGTGTCACAATGACACGCTTACCGAAAATCCCTTTGGAGCTCGTTCCGACGTCCCCTGGACTGCTGGGTAAGCAAGCAAAACTACCCGCAACTGGTAACAATCTTGCTGCCAGTAGCCGCCCAGTTGATTCAACCGGTTCGCACCCGTAAATATCCAGCAAATTGATCACTCACGTCACTGAAACACAGGATTATACAAGGTATGGCTGAGGTCTTTGAAGTAACACGTCGTGATGCGTTTGGAAGCCAACACACACGGCGAATGCGCCGTAACGGACAGATTCCCGCGATCCTCTACGGACATGGAAAAGAAAATGTCCCCCTAGCTGTCCCACAGGAACAGGTCCAGCATGCCATCCGGCAAAGCGCCAGACTGATTGACTTACAGGGAGCTGTTAAGGAAAGCGCCCTGATTCGAGAAATCCAATGGGATGCCTTCGGAAGTCAAATACTCCACTTGGACCTGACCCGCGTTTCAGCGACCGAGCTGGTCCGTGTTGAAGTCTCACTGGAAACACGTGGCACGGCAGCGGGAGCAACTGACGGTGGAGTCATTAAGGTACTGGTACATGCCATCGAAATTGAATGCCGAGCTGACTCCATACCCGAGAAGCTCGAATTGAATATCAACCAACTTGAATTACATCAGTCGCTAACCGTTGCTGATTTAGTGTTGCCAGAGGGAGCAAAAACCTCTCTGGATTCGGACGCCCTGCTGGTGCAATGTGTCGAGCCAACCATCGAACTCGAGGAAGAAGAAATCGAGGAAGCCGTGGAAGGCGACGAAGAGGGAACTGCTGCCGGCGAACCAGAAGTCATCGGACGCAAGGAGGATGACGAAGAAGGAGGGGAAGAATCGGAAGAATCCACAGGTAAGTAGATCCAATGAGTCATGCCTGGCCATGAAAATAATCGCAGGGCTGGGTAATCCCGGTCGTAAATACAACGGCACACGACACAATATCGGCTGGGAAGTGCTGAGTGAATTAGCACGACGGCATGGAACTAGCAAACCAAAAGTACGTTTTCAGGGTGAAGCAGTTGACGCTACAATCGGTACGGAGGCTGTTCTGCTGTTGTGCCCAATCACGTTTATGAACGCCAGTGGAGAGAGCCTCCTGCCGGCTAAGAACTACTACCGATTAGATAACCAGGATTTACTTGTCGTTTGCGATGATTTTAACCTGCCAGTAGCGAAACTTCGGTTCCGCTCAGAAGGCTCCTCCGGAGGCCAAAAAGGACTGCAAGATATTATTAATAAACTCGATACGACGGAGTTCTCTCGACTGCGATTTGGAATCGGCGAGATCCCACCAGAACGAGATGCCGCCAGTTATGTGTTAGGTAAGTTTTCCTCAGATGAAATTGACCTCGTTCAACAAGCAATTCAAACGGCAGCTGATGCCGTCGCCGATTGGACACAACACGGTATCGAGTTTTCGATGAATCACTACAACGGAAACTAATTTTTTAAGCACTCTTGGAAAGGAAGAACAACGTTGACTCAAAATGTCTACGAATGTCTGTTCATTCTTGATGCAAACCGTTTTGCGCGCGATCCCAATGCCGTCGATACCCAAATCACGGACATGATCGAGCGACGAGGTGGAGAAGTCCTGATCAGCAGACGCTGGAACGAACAAAAACTGGCCTTCCCAATCAATGGACAACGCAAAGGTACCTATTGGCTCAGCTACTTTCGCATCGATTCAAATGAAGTCGTCCATTTTGAACGAGCTTGTCGGTTAAATGAACACGTACTACGCAACCTGACCGTCAAAGTTGATGAGCGGCTTGTCGACACCCTGGTGGCCCATGCCTCCGGTCAAAGCACCGCCGACGAGGAAGCTGCCGCCGAGAAAGCTGCCGCCCAGAAAGCTGCCGCCCAGAAAGCTGCCGCCGAGAAAGCTGCCGCCGAGAAAGCTGCCACTGAGAAAGCTGCCACTGAGAAAGCGGCCACTGAGGAAGCTGCCACTGAGGAAGCTGCCACTGAGGAAGCTGCCACTGAGGAAGCTGCCACTGAGGAAGCTGCCACTG
>JAYGDG010000758.1:0-1835 GCA_046583015.1 Pirellulaceae bacterium
GAATTGATGGTTTTTGCCCGCTACGTAATGTTCAGTGAGGTCTACTGGAACCATGCGGTCCGCTCGGCAACCGCCATGTTGCAACGGTCTTTCTTTGCTCTCCGTGACCAGTTTGACCTGACGGAACTATTTAAAATGACGGAGGATCCATTTGTTGCCGAGTTATCCCGGGCTGCCCAAGGGACCAGCTTCTGCGAGTTGCTAGACGGCCTCTTCGGGCCCCGCCGGGTACTCTATAAACGCCTGCTAGAGTTTCGCTATTTCCAAGAGAAGGACATTTATCAGCAATTAACCCATCGCCCCTACCAATGGCTCGTGGCCTGCGGGAAGGCCCTGGCACAACTGCTCAACAGGTCTACCGGTCTCACGGTCGAACCCCAGCAGCTCATCTTCGATGCTCCACCAACCAAGCTGGAGGTGGAATTCAACGTGGAAGTGGCATACCCCAAGGAAGACTGTTACCGAACTCTCGGGGAGGTCTCCCCCGTGGTACAGACTCTCGCCCACGCACAGTTCGACGATTATGTTAAACGGGTTCGCCTCTTCGTACAGCCGGACCTCATCCGCCAGGGCCTCGACATAAAACAGGTCCGCGCGCTCATACCGCAGGCCATTGAAGAAGCCGATGCTTACGTTTAAGCTGCCCGACTGACTGGCAACGGACCTTCCCGGCTCTCTTGCAAGGCCGCGAGCAGTTCAGTCAGCACGAAAGGCTTCCCCACAATCGACTCCACGACACCCTCGGCAACTAGTTGATAATCCTGGGTGCGTGGAAAGCCAATCGTCGCCACTACTGGCAGATCGCCCCAGCGCTCCCGCCAGCAGAGCAATTCAGCCAGCTCACGATCCTGTAATCCCCGCCGATCCCAAACAACACAATCCGCCTCGCCAATCATCTCTCGCGTGGCGCGCTGCCACCAGAAGGTCTTGTATCCGGCGCTGCCACAGGCATTTGCCAGGGCGTCATAATCAACCTCTCGCAGCGTGTTGATCCCGATGCGGCCGTAACCGCTCGGCAACGGCCGCTTGCTTAACAGCAAGCAGCGCTCATTGTCTGTAATGGTTTTCGGGACATAAACCGCGTCGCCTAGGCCAGTCGACCCGTCTTGCTGCTCTTCTAGAAAAATTCACCGGCAGCACGCCGTGGAAACTGGTGCCAGTAGACCCGGCTCCAACCGTTAGCCGGTTTTCCACTGCGTGTTTCCCCCTCGCACCAGCTGCCTACCAGTGCAATCATATTGGCCAAGGGGACAGATCGCTGCAATTGTTGAAGTTGTCGAGCCGCATGTTCGCCACGGCGAGTCAGCCCCAACACCATGGTCGCTGGCTGGCAACGCGAGTCTTGCAACCACGCCAAGGCAGTCTCAACCGTCGGTTGCAAGACAACATCACCCCGCGCGCGCAACCAGTCCAAGGCCCCCACAAATTCCCCATGGCAGGACTTTCCGATAAATAACACGCCTGGTTCGCTCTTCACTTGCTTCCCCGTTTTCCTGGCCGCTCTTTCTTTCAACTCAACAAATGACTATGCCTGCAATTGCTAGTACAGGTCAAGTCGAGTCGCCATCCATCTGTTCTTCATATCGGCAAATCCAGTAATGCAAGGCAGAACTTTCCATGTCTGTCCGGACGCTGTCCAAAAACCCGGGATCCGCTAGCATCCGACTCAAGCGGGCCAGCATTTGCAGATGCCCAACATCATCAACCGAACAAATCAAAAAAAAGATATCCGTAAGTTCTCCCCGAGGTCCACCGAAAGGGATTCCTTGATTCGTTCGCCCGATTGCCAAAACCGGTTCTGCTAAGATGCTAGCAAGCGGACGACGTGGATGCAG
>JAYGDG010000760.1:0-6954 GCA_046583015.1 Pirellulaceae bacterium
CAAAAGGAAGTATGCTGTGAGACAATTCATGCTATTGCTAGTTGTGCTGGTTGTTGGCTGTGGTCAGGATCAACAGGACGGACAGAACCAGTCGCCTGGACAGGATCAGCAGGCTGAGCAAACCCAGCAGAGACCAGCAACTCGTGCTGCAACGCCGGCAGCTACCCCACTTCAAAGCAACCATGCCCAGCTCACGCTTAGTAGCTTGCCCGCCAGCGCTGTCACCGAAGAGGGCTGGATTGTGGTGACGAATTGTAACGTTGCTTTGATCAAGGATGGTGACGTCGATATTCCTGCCCAAGAGGCAGGTGTCCTGATGAAATTTCACGTCCGAGAAGGGAGCGTTGTTGAGGCTGAAGCAGACTTGGCACAGATTGATGACGCCGATGCCCAGGTGCGGCTTAAATCCGCTGAATTGGAGTTGTCCGTAGCCAAGAAAGAGGCGAAAAATGACATTAACGTGAAAGCTGCTAAGGCAGCTTACGCAGTGGCAGACGCAGAATTAAAACAATCTCTGGAGGTCAACAAGAACGCACCGGGTGCGATCCCCGAAACCCAAATTGAACGGGAGAAACTGACGAAGACCCGCGCTAAGCTGCAGATCGAAGTGGCTGAGTTGGAGTTTGAGGTGGCCCAATTGACCAGCGAAGTTCGACAGGCCCAAGTCGATGTTGGGGGTTTGAGTGTTAATCGCCGGCAGGTGAAATCTCCCATTGCTGGTGTGGTTGAGCAGCGTTACAAGGATGTTGGTGAATGGGTCCAGCCTGGCGAGCCGATCATGCAAGTGATTCGTCTGGACCAGTTGCGTATCGAGGGTTTTTTACGAGCCGATGAAGTATTGCCCACAGATGTTGTCAACAAGGATGTGAGTGTAGAGGTCATTTTCAAGAAATCGGCGGAGGACGCCGGTAATCAGCTGTTAGAGCCTTTTGCAGGGAAGCTTACCTTTGTCAGCAACCAGGTTCAGGCCGGTGGTGAATACAAGGTCTGGGCCGAGGTCAAGAACCGGCAGACTCCAGACGGGCAATGGGTATTGCGACCTGGGATGGTCGCGACCATGAAGATCAAGCTGGCCGATTAACATCTCGGTAGGATTCAGTAGCGGTGATGCAAAACCGTTAATATCGCGGAAGAGAGTTCCCCATGTCGACATTGGCCGACAGTCTTGTTAGCAGCACGTCACGGCCGATCGCCCTGCGCATGCGTCCAGACCTGTCGGCCCGACGACACAAGTACCATGGCCAGAGTTATTGGGTTGTCAAGGAACCGATCGGATTGAATTACTACCGGTTCCACGATGAAGAATATGCGATTCTCTGTATGCTCGATGGGTATTCCAGTATGGAGAGCATCAAGGAACGGTTTGAATCGGAATTCGTTCCTCAGAAAATTAATTATACTGATCTGCAGCAGTTCATTGGCATGTTGCACCGCAGCACGCTAGTGATTTCACAGGCCTCCGGGCAGGGTTACCAGCTGAAAACGCGCCGTGACCAAAAACGTCGACGCGAGATGTTGGGACGATTGTCCAACGTCTTTGCCGTCCGCTGGCGAGGAATCGATCCGGAACGGATTCTCAATCGGGTTTCTGTTTATGCTAATTGGTGCTTTTCCTGGATCACGGTCGTCTGTGTCTGCCTTTTTGCACTCAGCGCCCTCACGCTGGTGGCCGTTCAATTTGATAAGTTCGTGGCTCGTTTACCAACGTTTCACCAGTTTTTTGGTTCCCATAACTGGATCTATATGTTCGTCACGATGGCCGTGGTCAAGGTGCTCCATGAATTTGGCCATGGACTTTCCTGTAAGCGATTTGGAGGGGAATGTCATGAAATGGGTTTCATGCTGCTGGTCTTTACGCCAGCCCTTTACTGCAACGTCTCTGATTCCTGGATGCTGCCCAACAAGTGGCACCGCGTGGCGATTGGGGCGGCGGGGATGTATGTCGAGATGTTCATCGCATCGATGTCAACCTTCATCTGGTGGTTTAGCGAGCCCGGCTTGTTGAATCAACTGGCGCTGAGCATGATGTTCATCTGCTCGGTCAGTACCCTGCTCTTCAACGGTAACCCGTTGCTGCGATTTGACGGTTACTACATCTTGATGGATATCGTTGAGATCCCGAACCTGCGACAGAAGTCGACAGAGATCCTCAAGCGCTTCATGACACAAGTTTGTTTGGGGATCGAGCAGCCTGAAAACCCGTTTTTGCCACAAGGCAATCGGTTTATCTTTGGCTTGTATACGGTGGCTGCAGTGATTTATCGCTGGGTCGTCGTCTTTTCAATTCTCATGTTCTTAAATATGGTTCTGGAACCCTATGGCCTGAAAGTGATCGGGCGGATGATTGGTTGCATTGGCTTTTTCGGTTTGATTGTGCAACCAATCTGGAAATTAGGAAAGTTCTTTCATACGCCCGGGAGGATGCATCAAGTGAAACGTCATCGAGTAGCTGCGACGGTGGGACTTGTGGCCCTTGTACTTGCCATGGTCTGTTGGATTCCCCTGCCCTACCACATCAAGTGTGCCGTGCGAATTGTGCCACGAGAAATGGCCCAGGTTGAGCCTGGTGACCAGGTGACGGTCATCTCACGGCCTGTCTACGCGTCAGTCCCCTGTCGATTGGCCGAGTGCCTGGTGGAAGCGGGCATGCAAGTAGAGGCAAAACAACTGCTGGCTCGTGGTGTCAACCACGACCTGGATCTGACGGTCTTGAAGATGACAGCGAGGCTGTCTGAGTCAGAGCTGCAATTGCAGACACTTCGCTTGCAACGTAGGGTCGATCCGGACGCGGCCGGACAGATCCAGCAAGTCCAGGAGACGATCCAGTCGCTCCAGGACCAGGTGCAAGAACTCCAGCAAAACCAGGCCCGTTTGGAAATTCGAGCTCCCATTGCCGGTACCGTGTTGCCTCCTGTGCATCGCAAAACACCGCCAGGTGGTGGCGATGGACGCCTTCGCAGTTGGGACGGTTCTCCGCTGGATCCGATTAACGTGGGCGCTTATTTGAATGCGAATGACATGGTCTGTATCGTGGGGGATCCCGATCAACTGGATGCAGAGTTGATTATTGACCAGGAAGATATTGAACTGGTTCGGCCAGGGCAAAAAGTCGAAATCCAACTGGAACTCTATCCAGGTAGAAGCTTCCAAACTACGATTCAGAGACTGGCACTGGTCCCCATGACTGAAAGCCCCGTTAACCTGGCAAGTCAATCGGGTGGGCAGCTAGGTTCCCAGGTAGACGCAACCGGTACAATTCGCCCAATCAATACATCTTACCAGGCGATTGCTCCTATTCACGATACAAAAGGCTTGACGCAGATCGACCTCCGTGGTCAAGCTAAAATAAAGGCCGGCAGTCGCTCCTTGGGGAGTCGCTTGTATCGGTACGTGGCACGAACCTTTCATTTTTACTTTTAGTCAAAGCCGACTTTTGGTAAAAAAGCGACTTGCTTTTGGCAGGATGCGTGCCAAAGTTAATAGTCTACCTAAGCCGCAATGTTGAGCTGATCCGGATAACTTAAGGTGGTTTCCCGATTGGCGCAGGATGGCTTGGATTAGTACGTGAGACGTAGTTTGTTTACTTTTTAGCCCGACTTAGTAAGAGAGAATCGGAGATCCAGAAATGGCGAAATCGAGTGCGAAGAATGATAAAGATAAAGATGCAGCAGCCCCCGCTGCGGAAGAAACACCAGCTCCAGCCCAGGCTCAACAGCCGGCTCCTGAGCAGGTTGAATTAAAGGTCAATGACGACGACGTGGTTTGCTCCTACTCGAATTTCTGTCGAGTTACTGGTTCGCCAGAAGAGTTGATCATTGATTTTGGTTTGAATCCAAACGGTTTTCGGATACCCCGTAATCCGATCGACATCTCTCAGCGAATTGTTGTTAACTACTTCACGGCCAAGCGATTGCTGGCTGCCTTGAGCATGTCAGTTCAGAATCACGAACGTGTCTTTGGTGTCCTGGAAACAGACGTCAATAAGCGCGTTACGCCCCAAGTAGCAGCCGCACAAGCCAGTGCTGCCGAGGCAAATGCTTCGTCGTAACGGTTGACACGGTCAGCTATCGCGCAGCTTTGCTGCGCATGTCGGGTTCATGAAACTGTTGTTCTGGCGCAGCCCCTTACGGGGCTGAGGCTGGGGCAGCAGTTTTTTTATGGCCGCTTCGCTAGCTGACTTGCAAGTGCTCGATTGCCCGATCCATTTCTGGAGCCCGCACTGACCATTGGAATCGTGCCATCTCGTGCGAGAGCGTAGCGTCTAGTTGCGGCTTGCTGCCGCTGCCTGAGAATTGTTCAATCAAGGCGCCCAGGCGGTTGACCAGTGACGGCAAGTCGCCTTCGTAGAAGTAGTGATCCCGGTCAGTGAATGTTTCACGCTGCAGCAGTTCCGGATAAGAGAGCCGGTCGGGCAGTAGCGGGTAGGCGCCAGCACTGATGGCCTCCACGGCAGCAATGCCGAAAAACTCGTGTTGGGCGGTCGAAACGAAGATATCGGTCTGCTGCAAGGTGGTTCGATAGTCGTTGAGGTCCTCCAGGAAACCCCACTGGTCGATCTCGTTGGCCAGTTCTTTTTGGGCAGTCTGAAAGATCTCCGGTGAACTGCGGAATGACTGTCCCAGCACGTTTAAGCGAAACTTGAGCCCCTGCTCCTTTAGACGGTAGACTGCCTGGAAGAACAACTCTGGATCCTTGTCGTGTTCCCAGCGTGCGGCCCAGGTGATGCGTGGTGGACCAGGCTGGCGAGAGGATGGCTGATCAATCAGGTCAATGCCCGGATGCTGAACGGTGGACTTTTCTTGCAGCCGGGTGACTTCTGAGAGCGGCTGGTGATCCGGCATGCGCTGCAGGAACTCGGTTAGGGCTGCAAACATCTCGTCTCGGTGAAACGCCGTGTTGAACCAGATACCATCAGCGGGAATTGCTGAGGTAAAGTTCGTGAAGCTGAAATGGTAATCCCATTCGCGAGGCTGCTGGCTGGGGTAAGTTAACTGGTTCTCGTGAAAGTAGAGACAGGCCTTCAGCGACGCGATCCGTGCGGGTGCCAGTCCACGGAACTCAGGCAGGTTCAGCATGTCAGAGCAGAAGATGATGTCCCAGGACGTGTCCTGGTAAGGTGGCTCAGTTAACTGCCGAGCCATCGTGATGGCTGCATGACGCATCCGCCATTTCCAGTGATATGCCGGTAGTGGAATGACCGTCCATTGATGCCGGCTGTGCGCAATCCAACCGTCCAAAAATGCCCGGTGGCTGCCACCGTAGTAAGGCTCCAAGGCTAGGATCCGCATGAACTGCCTGCTAAGCCGATGGGTTGCCCGGGATGCTCCGGCCCTGAGAGGAATATCAAACCACGGATATTAATGGGGCAGATGCCCAAAGGCGCCCGAGTACTGCTTGTCGTCAATGGTCACCGTCAGGGTGGCGTCAATGCCGTGGCCGACTGCTTTGAGCAACTCTAACATCACGGTGTCGACCAGTTCAAATTCGGAGGCCGTCGGTGGGTCGTCGTCACTCTGGTTGATGGCAGGCAGTTGATAGTCACTGACATTCTCGCCATGAGTTACCTTCACGCTAATCTCTTTGGCTGTGGTCGTGACGGCTTTTTTGGCATCCGCGTCCAACAGGTAGATCGTCACCTTGCCACTGTCATCGTTGAACCTCCATTCAGCATGGTAGTCCTCCTCACCCAGTTCAAGCAGGTGGCCTCCGTGAGGCCCTAAGGAACCGTGGTCATGGGGATCGATCGGCTCGGCAGGCTTTTGGGTATTTGTGTCGCTGCTGTTATTGCAGCCTGCAGCTATCAAAGCTGCCAGACAAACCACCGCTTGAATCCATCTGCACCTGCGAGCCATACCACCTCTCCTTTGTCAACGGAAGCTGCCACCTTGTGAACCGCTGCCAGACGCTAAACGTTCTGGCTGAAATATGTTTTAACTGTTATTGAGCAATCTGCATTCATGATATCGCAACCACTTGGATGCCGTAAACATGGCGTCCGGCAGGAAAGTCGACGAGCTTGATTCAGCGACGCCCGCCTGGTCCGCTAGCACTCGAGGCGATAGCAATCGTTGGCCTCTCGGTCGGCTTGCTGGTTGGCCGCGGCCTCTTTTGGCACTGGGAATCAAGGGTTTTTGAGCTTAGCCAGACAAATGCTCTACTGGCGGCGGTCTCTGGTCGCTTCGTTCTCTTCTTGGGTCCGCGATTTTTTGTAGAACAAAACAGGATTTTATGGGCTACTTTGCCGATTAAGTTGGGTATTCCGGACAATCCGGAAGTATTGGTTCTGCGTATTGCGCCGGACCGATAGCCTGTTACAAGTAATCCTATTATGCCGATTTTGGCTCAAAAGGACCTCTCGAAGGGGTAGAAATGGGCGGAGGCAACGAGGATTGCTGTGCGGCAAGATTGACCAGAGTTTACCTCACCAGCACAGTTACCGTGCCGCGGAGAAGTTAGTAATGATCAACCACAGGTCGTGGAAACACTGGCTGTTAAGCATTTGTTTGGTCTTTGGCATTGGCCAGGCCCAAGCCCAGGAATCGGCGTTCATGCAGGCGCCCGGGGCAGCTGGGTTTTCAGCTCCAATGCCTTATGGACCTGCTCCGCAAGCTGCTTACCCGCAAGCTGGTTACCCGCAAGCTGGTAACGGGGCTCCCGCACAATACCCGCCAGCCGGTTATGGTGCGCCGATGGGATACGGAATGCCCGGACCTGCCATGATGCCACCGACGATGGGGATGGGCGCGATGGGGATGGGAGCAATGCCCGCTGATATGATGGGCCCGATGTCTGGTGCGATTCAGCCTGCCTATTACGGTGCCCCGGTTGGCGGCGCTTGCCCCGCTTGCGGTGGCGCGGGTTGTCCTCACTGCCTGGCAGCGGGTGACGATGATTTTCGCTTTGATTTTCTCAGGTACCTGCTGCCGGATCCTTCTGGTGGTTGTTGTGCACCAC
>JAYGDG010000809.1:0-10960 GCA_046583015.1 Pirellulaceae bacterium
CCACCTACCACGCTCGGCAAGGCCCCCTCAAGCCCGGCAACCACGATCACGGCATCCATCGCCCGCAATCTGTCGAGATGTTCCAGTAACCTTTGTGGTCCAGCCACACCCACATCTGCAATAAACTCCACGGCAATCCCCATCCAGGCCAGCGTCTCACACGCTTCTTCGGCAACTGGACGATCACTGGTGCCGGCCGTCACGACTGCGACTCGACCATAATGCCCTGCCGATGGATCGCTCTGATCTGCAACTGCCACTCGAAATGTACGAGCCAGCGGATGATGGATTCCCTCGGGAAATTCAGCGGTCAACAAGGCTGCCTGCTCGTCGGTCACTCGGGTCACTAGCACCGGCAAGGATTCAAACAGCATCCTGCGGACAATCTCTTTCACCGTTTGCGGTTGCTTACCTTCACCATAAACAACCTCTGGAAACCCACAACGCCGCTGACGGTCGAAGTCCAAATTGACCTCTTGAGACAGATCTCGCTCCGCATCTGCAGAGGTTGTCCGCAGTTGTCGCACGAAATCATCCACCGACAATTCGCCAGCTAAAAGCTGTTCTGCAAGTTCCTCTAAGGTCTGTTGTTTCATCTCTTTTCTCCGCACTATGCATCGTAGTCGCTGATACCAAGGCAGGGAAATAGGCTGGCCGTATTTTGACGCGATATCTGCTCTAAAATCAGGAGATTGATAGGACCCGAATTGACCCGCAGGGGTCTTATTTGCGTAGTTCCCTAAAGCGACAAATCACCCTCATATCGACCTAAATGATCTTGGCAACCTGAGGTCCAATCGCCAGAATCGATCCTCAACACCTGCGCTGCGAAGGCGATCTTCAGAGAATCCCCTTTTCCTCCCCCCGGCACCGATCAATTCCCACATGACAACTACGCCAGGCTCCCACAACCCGACGGGCAATCCAACCGCAGACCGTCCCCTGACGGTCTCCTGCTTCTTGCCTTCGCTGGCGGGCGGCGGTGCTGAACGGATCACGGTCAACTTGCTGCAAGCACTCAAGGATTTCCCCGTTCAATTGGAATTGGTGCTGGCCGATAAGAGCGGTCCTTACCTGGGAGATGTCCCGTCAACCGTACCGGTTGTATCTCTTGGTACCAAGCACATCCGTCGTTCCTGTCGCCCCTTGGCTCGTTACCTTCAGAAACAGCAGCCTGACATCCTGTTGTCCCATTTGAGCCACGCCAACCTGGCCGCCGTGCTGGCCAGAAAACGCTCCCGGACCTCGACGCGACTCGTGCTCGTGGAACATTTAACCATGTCGGCTTACCGAGGCGAGCGGTTTCGAGATCGATTCATTCGCCCGCTGGCACGTTTGCTTTATCGCTCGGCTGAAGCCGTCGTGGCCGTTTCCGAAGGAGCAGCTCGAGATCTGGAACAACAGTTGCGATGGTCGCCTGGCAGAGTTCATGTCATTCACAATCCGGTGGTTGATCCGAGCGTGATGGAAGCCAGCCAGGAACCCCTGGACCATCCCTGGGCCGCAGACCATTCCATACCCGTCCTGCTGGCCGTGGGACGGCTGACACCCCAAAAGGACTTCGCCACTCTGCTCAAAGCGTTTGCCTTGCTGTCTGAGCAACGTTCTGCCCGACTGGTGATTCTCGGTGACGGAGAGGAACGGCAGGGATTGGAACAGTTGTCTGAGCAACTGGCAATCACAGACAATGTCTACTTTGCCGGTTTCGTCAACAACCCTTACTCCTGGATGCAACGAGTTGAAGGCCTGGTACTCTCTTCCCGCTGGGAAGCACTACCGACCGTCTTGATTGAAGCGCTGGCCTGCGGCTGCCCGATCACGGCCACCGACTGTCCGTCTGGGCCCAGTGAAATTCTCCAGCAAGGAGATTACGGTACGCTGGTTCCGATGGAAGACCCAACGGCACTGTGCACTGGTATTCTCCAGATGCTGGCGGCTAAACACGATGCTCAACGTTACCGTGAACGAGGCCAGTCCTTCTCCTTTGCGCGGGCTGCCAACGCATACATGCAATTATTCAACCAGATCAGTGGCCGAGAACCGAGTGCAGCAGCGAACCCGCGCCAATCTGACCAGGCGACCTAACGCTTTCTCTCCCGCTGCTCCGCTGTGAACCTCTTGCCACCTGTGGCAGTCGTAACGGTTGGATAACAGCCTGCCGGGCAGCTTCGTCGTTGCGACGAGCCTTGTCAGCAACGCCCAGGCGGCTCACAATGAACGTTACTGCTGTTCAGCCCTGTGAGGCTGAGGATAACCAAAACCGCCTTTATAGAGTGAATTCCATGCCAAGTTGCGTTTTAGCTTACTCAGGTGGCCTCGATACTTCCGTGATCCTTGGGTGGCTCAAGGATCGAGGCTATGACATCCACGCCGTTTATGTCGATCTCGGTCAGCCGTGTGAAGACCGTGAAGAGATCCTGCAGAAAGCACGTGACGTGGGAGCTGTCAGTTCACGCCTGGTCGACGCCCAGGAAGAACTGTGCCGCGATTTCGCTTTTCCGGTTCTACAATGGCAGGCCAAGTACGAGAGCATTTACCTGCTCGGCACATCCATTGCCCGTCCACTGATTTCCAAGGCCTGCCTGCAAGTTGCTCACGAGGTTGGAGCCGATGCCTATGCCCATGGTGCCACCGGAAAGGGCAACGACCAGTGTCGCTTTCAACTGGCTGCCGAAGCGCTCGACCCGAGCGTTGAAGTCATCGCGCCCTGGCGAATTGAAGAGTTTCGCACACTCTTTCCCGGTCGCTCGGAAATGATCGCCTACTGCAACGAGAAGCAAATTCCTGTGAAAGCCTCGGTCAGTAAGCCTTACAGCTCTGATGAAAATTGCCTGCACATCAGCTACGAAGCAGGGGACCTGGAAGACTTGGAAGTCAACGGCGTTGAACTGGTTGACTTCGGCATGACCGTCTCGCCGGCAGAAGCTCCCGATGAAGAAGAACTGGTCACAATTGGATTTGAGTCGGGGCGACCAACACACGTCAATGGGGAATCGCTCAGTCCACTGCAAGTCGTACAACAACTCAACACCATCGCTGGCCGTCACGGCATCGGACGAATCGACATGGTAGAAAATCGTTTCGTTGGTATGAAAAGTCGGGGCGTTTACGAAGCACCTGGCATGACGGTACTCTACCAGGCCCTGCTGGTCCTTGAACAAATTACCCTCGATCGGGATCTTGTTCACCTGCGAGACCGCCTGGCACCCGAAGTCGCGCAGCTGGTCTATTACGGGTTCTGGTTCTGCCCGAAAATGGATGCCCTACTAGCATTCATTGAGCAAGCCACCCAACACGTTACTGGTGAAGTCACGTTGAAGCTCTACAAGGGCAATATACTGGTCGACAAACGCCAGAGTCCCCATAGCCTGTACGACGAAGGAATCGCCACGATGGAGGGGGGCGGATCCTACAACCAGACCGATGCCGAAGGGTTCTTGCGAATCCAAGGTCTGCCGTCACGGGTACAGGGCCGGATCAATCCACGGTCGATCTGACCGATCTCCTACCGGTCGGAATAAATCCCTAACGGGCTCAATACACCATCAAGCATATCGTCAAACGTGTTTGACGGATCTTCGCGAATGACCAGAACGTCTCCCGAACGAATCGCGTAATTGTAAGCAGGATTGACCCGCTTCCCAAAGCCGTCAACCGTCACTGGCATCTTGAGAGGCTTGTGACTGTTCGCAACCGGTCGCTGCAATTCAATGTTGATACGCGCAAACAACTTTCTCACCTTAACCGCTTGCACGATGTCTTGCACCGTCATTCCATCGGTAATAGGCACCTGCAGGCGTCTTCCTTTGCCCGCATAAGACGTCACGTGAACCACGCACGTCTCTACCGACTCGGCTTGCACGCTAGCTTGTTGGAGGGGATTTTCCGTCACTGGCTGGTCCAGGTTATTTGACAAGGAGGATGTCGTCAGCGTACTGCAACCAATACTGATGCAGACAATCATAACTACTGCTAGCAACTGAAAAGTGGCTGGGCGGGAAGCGAACATCAGATATTCCTTTCGCTGAGGATCCTACTTCGCGAGCCACCAGATGTTGGTCGTGGCACCTACGAGTGGTCCATGAACTTTATCCCCCCCAATCGTTACTGGCACCAGAATCGGCACGGTTTCCATAGATCTTCATCCAGATCACTGATTTTGGCCAAAAAACAACGGTCGTTGGCAGCTGTTGTGGAGACAGTCGCCCTTGTACCCAACGGTAATGCTTGCAGGTTACGTCACTGCTGTTAGAATCAGCCAAGAGGGTTGTTCAGGCAAAATACGAGAGAATGGCCTCTTGGGGCGCCGCAGGCCCAGTCTCTCGGAAGCAAACAGGGGACGGGATCTAAGATCGTGGACACGGAAACAACGACCGCTAGTACCGGGGTTTTATCAGCCTTTCCGGATCATTGGCAACGTCGTCATTTGCTTGATCTCGAGAGTCTCTCGGCAGAGGAACTGCACGTCATTCTCCGACTGGCAGAAGAATTTAAGCAGTACATGAATCGGTCGCGAGAAAAACTGTCTTTGCTCAAAGGCAAGACGTGTGCGAATATTTTCTTTGAAGATTCAACCAGGACCCGCAACAGTTTCAGCCTGGCCGCCCGCCGGCTAGGTGCTGACACGATTGAGTTCTCTGCTTCCAGCAGCAGTGTCAGTAAAGGCGAAACGATCATCGACACGGCCAAGACGATCGAGGCCATGAATGTTGATTTGCTGGTAGTTCGCCACCGCACTCCCGGTACGCCTCACTTATTGTCCCAAAATGTCGACTGTGCGGTCATCAATGCGGGTGACGGTCCGCACGAGCATCCGACACAGGGACTACTTGATATTCTGACAATTCAGCAGCATCGCGGTGATGTGACTGGACTAACGGTTGCCCTGGTGGGTGACATTGCTCACAGTCGCACAGCCCGTTCGAACATTTGGGGTCTAAAAAAACTAGGAGCTCATGTCATCGTTTGTGGACCCTCGACGCTGGTTTCTGAGGACTGGGAAACACTGGGAGTTGAAGTCGCCTACAACCTGGATGAAATCCTGCCTCGCTGTGACGTTTTAAACTTGCTGCGAATTCAGTTTGAACGCCAATACACGCGGCCTTTTCCATCGGTACGTGAATACGCATTACTCTACGCGATGAATCGTGAGCGGATGAGATCTGCCAAGGACGACATTTTGATTATGGCACCGGGCCCAATTAATCGTGGCGTGGAGATCACCCCCGACGTTGCCGACGGACCCCACTCGGTTATTCTCGACCAGGTGAACAACGGCATAGCCGTCCGCATGGCCGTCTTATCATTACTGCTTCATGGTGGCACAGCCAGCAGCGCATCGCCAGCCGCTGACTCAGCAACGCCATAGCCTGCACAAGTACTCTGGAATTGAACGAAACCGATGTCTGAAATCCTGATCCGCAACGGACGCCTCATTGACCCCAGTCAGGGCCTCGACCGCGTGACCAATATCCTGGTCCAGGATGGTCGCATTGCGGACCTGGACGTGAAAGAAACCGGTCAAGCGACGATCATTGATGCCACCGATCGAATTGTTGCCCCCGGGCTAATTGACCTTCATGTTCAGTTGCGTGAACCGGGCCACGAGGAAGATGAGACGATCGAATCCGGAACTGCCGCTGCCTTGGCGGGAGGATTCACCGCGATTGCTTATGTGCCCGATACCGAACCGCCGCTGGATACGCCGGCAGGTGTTGAATATGTGCGTCAAAAGGCAAGCCGGGCGGACCATTGCCGAGTCTACGTGCTGGCTTGCGTGAGTAAGAATCAAGAGGGAAATGAACTGGCCGAAATCGGCACCCTGGTGGAAGCGGGGGCGGTCGGCTTAAGCGACGCAACACGTCCCTTGCACAATGCTGAATTATTGCGGCGGGCCTTGGAATACTGTCGCATGTTCAAAAAGCCTATTTTTAGTCACCCGGAGGTACTGGAACTGACACACGATGGCATCATGCATGAAGGGGTAACCTCCATGGTGCTGGGCCTGGCGGGAATGCCGGCAGACGCCGAAGACGTCATGACCGGTCGGGATTTGCGACTGGCTGAAGCAACCGGTGGCCAGTTGCACCTGATGAACATCTCTAGTGGGGGTAGTGTGGACTTGATCCGGCGGGCGAAAGCTCGTGGAGTTACGGTAACGGCCGAAGTCTGCCCACCACATTTTTCACTGACCGATGAGTCTTTGCGATCATTCAATTCTAACTTCAAGATCAATCCGCCACTGCGTTCTCAAGATCACGTGGCAGCCTGTATCGAAGGGCTGGTCGACGGTACCATTGACGTGATTGCCAGTGGCCATTCTCCCCGCGCTTCAGAGAAGAAAATGCGAGAGCTGGATCAGGCACCGTTCGGCATGGTCAATCTGGAGACGACGCTGGCTTTGACCATCACCCATCTGATCGCTCCCGGACACTTGGACTGGCCAACTGCCCTGGAAAAATTAACCATCAACCCCGCCCGCATACTGGACATTGACAAGGGGACCCTGCAAGTCGGGGCCGATGCCGACATTACCATCATCAACCCCGACATTCGCTGGCAAGTATGTGCCGAAGAGTTTTATTCCCCCAGCTCGAACACCCCCTTTGAAGGACTGGAACTTCAGGGCCGTGCAGAACACGTGCTGGTTGGCGGCCAAATCAAGTATACTGGCGGCAAGGTACTGTAAGACAACGAGCGGCCGTCCCTCGCTCCTCGATCGACGTCCCTGGGGGAACACTCCTGAATCATGAATGATTCGTCCTCTGACCAGAGTCCACTGTCTGCCGCTCCACTGCTGCTAATCGACGGCTACAACCTGCTCTATGCGACGGACATTACGGGGCAGGGGAGGGACGCAGGAACGTTGCAAGCGGCGCGTCAGGCACTGTTGGACTTCCTGGTTGATTCACTTCGCAGCAACCTGTTGGAAAGAACCGTCATCGTGTTCGATGCCAAGAACCCACCGCCAGGATTACCAAGACGGGTCAAGCAGGCAGGACTACTAATCCACTATGCAACCGGCTTTCCCAATGCGGATGAATTGCTGAAACAGTACCTGGAAATTCATACCGCACCGCGACAAGTGCTAGTCGTTTCCAGTGACCATGAGGTGCAACGCGCTGCGAGACGACGACGGGCCGGCTTTATCGACAGTGACGCCTGGTATCGAAAACTACTGGCTCAACGTAATCACCCGGAAAATCCCGACCTCCAATGGGCCAGTGAAAAACCAACAAATCCTCCTTCCGCAGCGGAAGTTCAGGAGTGGTTGGAGCAATTCGGTTCCAACCCAGCAGATCCGCTTTCCCTTGATGACTCGGCGACGACTGGCCAAACCGTGTCCGGTGACGATCAAGCGCCAGAGGATGTGACTGACATCAGCAACCCGTTCCCACCAGGATACGGGGAAGACCTGCTCAGCGAGAACGACCTTGACCAGGAAGATGGATTCTCACTCGACTAACCCGGCGAACCGGCGCTGGTGATTAGCTGCCGACGTGAATCTCTTCACCAATCTGCCACTGGGTAAGGTCCTCGGAATCGCGCTGGACGTGACGGTATAGCGTATCTCGTTCTACCGCTTCGCGACCCGTTTCGACAATCAGTCGACGAATATCCTCGACCGACAGAATTTCAGGGGTGGTAGCACCCGCGTCATGGTAAATCAATTCGTGACGCACCGTTCCGTCAAGGTCGTCCGCTCCGTAAGCAAGTGCTGTCTGGGCGGTCCCAATTCCCAGCATGATCCAGTAGGCCTTGATATGGGGAAAGTTGTCCAGCATCAGGCGGGAAACCGCGATGGTTCTCAGGTCCATCAACGCGGATGGTTTACGGAGATGGGAAAGCCCGGTGTTCTCCGGATGAAACGCCAGCGGAATAAACGTCTGGAATCCTGATGTTTCGTCCTGCAATTCACGCAATCGAATCAAATGATCCACGCGATGATAGTCCTTCTCGATGTGACCATAGAGCATCGTGGCATTGGTACGCAGCCCTAGTTGGTGTGCTATCCGATGAATATCAATCCACTTCCCGGCATCCGCTTTATGTTCGCACAACTGATCACGCACTTCCGGGTGGAATATTTCAGCTCCGCCACCCGGCATACTACCTAAACCCGCCGCTAGCAGATCCTCGAGAATTTCTCGCACCGACTTCTTGGTCAAAAACTCAAACCAGTTGATCTCGACGCCGGTCCAGGCTTTCAGGTGCAGACGGGGATATTCACGGTGCAAGATATCAATAAGGTGAACATACCATTCGTATTTCATCTGGTGATGCAACCCTCCGACGATGTGCAACTCGGTGCAACCATTTTCCACCGCCTCTTGCCCGCGGGTCAGAATTTGTTCGTCACTCATTAAGTAACCACGCTCTTCCCGCAGATCAGCCCGGAAGGCGCAAAAATTACAACGGTAGACGCAAACGTTGGTTGGATTCAGATGGGTGTTGATGTTGTAGTAGGCAACGTTGCCGTTCTTGCGCTCGCGCACCTGGTTCGCTAACTGGCCCACTTCCTGCAGTGGCGTCTGCGGATCATACAAGAACATCCCGTCATCAAAAGAAAGACGCTCCCCAAGCTCTAGTTTCTCGCGAATACTCTCCAGGGATGAATTCCCAGTCCGGTGCATGGCAGTTATCTCGACAGTCAGGGGCTATGGTGTACTAGTTTCCATCTACCGTCTAATGTGGCCTGCTATTAACCGATTGTCCAGGGACCTACTCAGGGAACAAACAACAGATTCCGTAAGGCCATTTCCGCCAGTTGCCGAACCTCCGCGTCCTCGTCCTTCAAACACAGTTTTAACGTCGGTATGGCCGGCTTCGCTGGAGGACCCAAAACACCCAAAGAATAGATTGCCAGGCGGCGCGCACGGGGCACCGAAGAGGAAACTTGCCGAATTAACTCCGGAACAGCTTTTGCGCCAATTCGGGTTAAGGCCGCGGCAGCCGTATCACTCAACTGATCATCTTCTTCGGCCATAGCTGCCCCTAATTCCGGACAGGCAGCTGCCGCCTCCGGCCCAAGCCGACCAAGTTGAACGGCAGCTGTCCTTCTGACACTCACTTCCTTGTCCTGTAATAAAACGTGTCGATAGACCGGTACTGCTTCTTTGGGCAAAGCAATTCGAGAAACACCAAACAAACTAGCTTTACGGACCGCGTCAGCGGGATCCTGCTTGACCGACTTAATCAATGCTGGCAAGACCTGTTGCCATTCGATCTTCAAGCGACCGAGAAACCGGGCCACCGTCGCTCGATTCCGCTCGTCCTCAGCACTCGCATCCAACATGCTAACCAATTGCGGGATGGCCGGTCGAATCGTTTTCACGGGCATCCGCGCCACCATCTGCAATGCTAATTGGCGTACTTTGCTGTTTTCGTCCTCGAGTGCTTCCAGAAAGGCCTGCTGCAAAGCAATGTCTTGGATGACAAAACGTCCTGTCAGATAGTAAGCAGCGCCCTGTCGAACTGTCTCCGATGAGTCTTTCATCAACGTCAGCAATAGCTCGTCTTCTACATCTGTGCTCTTGAGCTGCTCTCGCGCCTGGTCACGAGCAGCCGCTTCCTCGCCCACTAATTGCGTTAACCACTGACGGACGGAATGATGCGGGTCCTTTGTGGAAGAAGAAGCATCCGTCTCCTTAACGGCCACTCCAGCTGACGCTGAGTCGGATTCTGCGGCGGTAGCTGCCCCGTCACTAGCAGAGCCTGCCGTGCTTGCTGACTGCTGGCTGCTGCCGGCTGTATCCTGCTCGGTAACCGGAGATTCCTGCTCACCACAGCCCACCAGGATCGCGCCCCAGATAAAACTGATCACGAGCAAACAACGTGTCTTTCCGCTGCTAAACATTGACTCAACCTTTCGTCCTTCCATAACCCCAGGGTGAACGGCCTGCCAGCACAGGCAACGCTGACTAGTTTAACAGCAGATCCAGTGTCACGATCAAGAACAATCCAATGCTCACCACCGCATTGACGCGAAAAAAGGCCAAATTTACCCGGGAAAGATCGTCCGGACGCACGATCCAATGCTCATAGGCCAGCAAGACGGCCACCGCCAGGATACCAACATAATAGATCCAGCCCAAGGTAAGGGGTGGCCCTCCTAGCGATGCACTCCAAGGTAACACCAATAAAACCAGCAGCATTCCCAGGTGACTAACCGCAGCAATCCGCAAGGAGCGGGTAATTCCCCAGCGCGCTGGAATACTGTGCAATCGGACTTGCATATCAAACTCGGCATCCTGGCAAGCATAGATAATGTCAAAGCCACCGACCCATAGCAGGACTGCAAATCCCAGCAGCGCCGCCGGGATCAAGTCCGCCGGATTCTCCATCACCGTCGGGCCGCGAAGGGCAATCCAGACCGACAGAGGTGCCAGCATCAGTGCCGCCCCTAAGTAAAAATGAGCCAACGTCGTAAAACGCTTGGTGTAACTGTAGAGCAGCAGGAAGAGCAGGACGGGAACCGAGAGATAGAGTGGCAAGTAATTGGGTAGGAACAGCAGGGTTGCCGCCACAAATAAGACAGCAGTCAGCAGAACAAAACCACCGACAAAACGCCGGCTCACCAGTTCTTGTGGCAGGTGACGTGATTCGGTCCGCGGGTTTTCAGCGTCAATGGAGTGATCGACCAGTCGGTTAAAGGCCATCGCCGCGCTGCGTGCTGTCACCATGCAGAACAGGATGCCAACCAGGTCTTGAAGCCGAAAAGGTGTGCGGAGAGCGTCAAGATCTTTGGTCGTCCAAGCCATCGTTGCTGCCAGCATCGCAAAAGGCAGAGCAAAAATGGTATGGCTAAACCTGATCATCTCCAGAACTTGTCGTAATCGTTTCATCATACTTTTGCCGTTTGCCCCAGCGCTGCATCAGTTGGTTCTCGATCTCCAATTGATCCAGAATCCGCGCCACAATGAAATCAACGAGATCCAGAACCGATTCCACACCGTGATAC
>JAYGDG010000810.1:0-2180 GCA_046583015.1 Pirellulaceae bacterium
GAAGTTCCCGCTGTCCCATTCCAGGAGCTTAGCGGGTTACCGACTGGCAGCAGCAGTGGTCAAATGCGGCAGCAAGTGGAGCAGGCTCGGTTGGTACAAGCCGATCGATACGGAAACACCCGTATCCGCTGCAATGCCCAGTTGAAATCACGTCTCTTGCGAAAGCATTGCGCTCTCGATGAACAGAGTCAGCGGCTTTTGAAGTCGAGTGTTGAGCAACTGGGTCTCTCGGCCCGCGCCCACGACAAGGTGTTACGCCTGGCGCGTACGGTGGCCGACGTCGAAGGCGCAGCAAAGCTGACGGCGATTCATCTGCAGGAAGCGATCAACTACCGGATGCTGGACCGGCAATGATGCCGAGGGCCGTAAGTTGAATCGGTTCTGCGCGGTATACGTTTCAGGTAAGTTATGCCAGTTCGGTGCCGTTTTCCCGCGGGGAATCGTCGGAAAGAACTTATTTTTTGCTTTCGGGCGAAGAAATAAGGTGGTTTTTTAACGCTACTTATTAGAGACTAGGTGCGTGGTCGAGTGGATCGACTATGATAGTACTGTTCGATTGAAGATTAAACGCAATGGCTGGTGGTTTTTCACACAAGGACATTCTCATGAATAAGTTTTGGTTGACACGCGTTTTGTTGATTGCTCTGGTGCTCGGGGTGTTTGCCGTACAAACCCCCGATGCGTTTGCCGCTGAAGAAGGCTGGCTGGTCAGTTTTGAAGAGGCCAAAGCAGCTGCAGCAAAGGAGAAGAAGACGATTTTCATGCAGTTTACCGGTTCGGACTGGTGCGGGTACTGTATTCAATTGGAGAAGAATGTCTTGAGCAAGGACGTGTTTAAGACGGAAGCTCCGAAGCACTTCGTGCTGTTGAAATTGGACAATCCACGAGATAAGTCGAAGCAATCTGACGAAGAGAAAGCCCAATATCCAAAACTGGCTGCCCAGTACAAGGTGACCGGCGTACCGATGATTATTTTGATCGACGAACAAGGCCGGCCGTTTGCCAAGCTGTCTGGTTATGGCGGCGTGGCTGCTGACAAATACGTTGAAGACCTGACGAAGAAAAATGGGATCCGAGCCATCCGTGACGCGGCCTTTGCGAAGGCCGCGGGAGCAGAAGGTATTAGCAAGGCTAAGTTTCTCGACGAAGCCCTCAGTTCGATGGATCTGGAATTGGCCATATCGGATTACGCCGACACGGTCAAAGAGATCATCGGCCTTGATGCAGAGAACAACGCCGGGTTGCGGAGCCGGTACGAAAACCTGCAGAAAGTACCTGTCGTTAAGGCGGCGATCGAGAAAATCGCTCGGAGCGCCCGTGGTGCGAAACTGGCTGATAGCGTTAAGGCTTATGATGACCTGATTAGTAAACACAAGTTGACTGGCGAACTGCTCCAAGAAGCCGTGTTCTCCAAATCATTCGTGTATTTTCAAGCCGGGCAGGCGTCGAAGAAGGAAGCGACGGACAGTAAAGATGAAGCGGTGTCTGTGGCAAAGTCGGCCGCCAGCAAGGACCAGATGAGCAAGGCCAAAGCCCTCCTGCTGGAAGCCAAGAAGGTGGCTCCGAAAACAGCGCTGAGCGAACGGATTGACGGTATCCTTACTCGCTTCTTCAAGGATGTGGAAGTTCCCGAGGGAACTGAAGCAGCCCCGAAGAAGTAGGGATTCAGCGACCGATACGGTTGCACAATGTTCTTAGTGAGATGAGAAGGACTGTTGGGTTTCGACCTTGCAGTCCTTTTTCTATTGCGCTGCTGCAACGATTCAGTTTGGAGATGATTTAGTCTCCAGGCAATATGGGTTCTGGAGAGTCCTGGTTCTCCAGCTTGGCGCGCTCTACCGTCCGAGCATCGACTCCGCAAAGCAGAATTAAGGGGATCAGCGTAACGATGCCAAGTACGCAGAAACAAGTTGGATAGTCAAAGGACTTGTGCAACCTGTTTGCGAGCAGCCCCTTGCCGATCACATCACCCACGTTGGAGAGTGCCATGTAGCAGGTGAACATGGTCGCTGCTGCTGTGGTCCAGGAGATTCTCATAAACAGTGAAAAACCACTGACCGTTCCCAGGGCCAAGAAGGCGGGAGCAACGACGAGGTAACCAGTTGCGAACCATGTCGTTGTCCAGTAAGCGTCCGATAAGCCAAAGGTAACGGCCAAAAGCCCGAAGCCTCCATATCCGA
>JAYGDG010000873.1:0-2397 GCA_046583015.1 Pirellulaceae bacterium
CAGGGGTTGCACGTTGGCCTGCATCGTGGCAATCAGCTCGGCGATTCCTGATTGACGAATCGCTGCTCCGAAACCACCACCGGCAGAAGTGATCAAGATAATAATTCCACCACCTGCCAACGCGTGCTGGATCGCTTCAGCCATCTTCTTCTTGTCTGGCTGTTGCCGGACCAAAACCAGCATGGCGATCACTGCGGCGATTATCAACGCCATGTTCTTGTCACTCAGTATTGTTATCACTGGCCTCAGTGACAGAAGCCACTCAATCGGTTCCGTTGTGCTGGTGAAGTATGTCTTGGTGGCAGTTCCCAGCGCTATCAATCCCACCGGTAATAGGATTGGGAGAATCGACATCCATAATGGAGGTAACTCGTCCTCCCTGCGTTCAGCCATGGCCATGAGTTTTTCGATTGAGGCGTCCGGCGCATCTCGCAGTGGGATTTCCATGCGTCGGTTGATCCAGCGTGCGAACAGGTATCCGGAACTGCTGGCAAATAACCCCACCACGCAGCCGCCCACGATCATATCCAGGATACTAACATGGAGCAGGTCGGCGACAATCAAAGGTCCCGGAGTGGGTGGGACCAGAGAGTGAGCCATCGCACCTCCTGCCACGATAGCCAGGATGAAGAGCAAATAATTGGCTCCCGTGCGCAGACGCATGGCCTTGCCCAACGGAATCATCAAGTAAAACACCGTATCGAAGAACACCGGAATCGACAACAAGAAGCCGCTCCCCATGAAGGCCAGGCCAGCCCGTTTTTCCCCCACGAGGCGCAGCGTGCTTCGAACAACTCGGTCGGCAGAACCGCTGTCCAGCATGCACTTGCCAATAATCGCTGCCATGGCGATCAAAATCCCAATCTTGCCACAGGTGTCTCCCATTCCCACGGCGACTCGCTGAGGAGCGGTCGAAGCTATGAATGATTTTGCCTTGGACACTGTCCACTTGGGTTGAGTCTCTTTCAGGCTGCCATCGGAATTTTTCTGGGGAGCAGGGTGCAGCTGTTTATCGGCATATTGCTGCAAAGCCGATTCCGGCGTCAACATTGCCACGGTCATTCCAGCCAACAGCAAGGCAAGAAATGCGTGTAACCGCAACCATAGAATCCCGCACAGCACAATAAGAATGCCGATAAGCAAGATCGTTATCGGATGTGAAATAATCTCGACCATTGAAAAACTGACTTATCCCATCAAGACCACCAACAAGTAAGGCGATGGTGGTAAACGCTTGTTCGCTACAATACCCTAGTCGCAGCCAGGATCGTAGTAAGCAAGCCCGATTTCTGTATGCCGATGTTGACGCCGAAATGTCACGGTCGGGAAAGTGAAACCGCCGAGACGCGCTTTTTCGCATCAGCAGACCAGACCTATGATTCCTTGTCGCAACCTGCAAACGACTCCAGGCACCATGCGGGACCGTTGATGATGTTACCATTAATGGTGACCGAATGGGTTCCCAAGACGGCCTTCTTGCTCGGCTCACAAGCATTCCAGGGAATACTGGCACCGCGCGCACCGAAAATCCGGAGGAAGCTGGCGGGGGTAAGATGAAGAAAGTTGTCGTCGACCGCCGCGTGTATGGAAAGGCTCAGGTTCAGCAGCCCGACACTAAAACTCTGGAACGATCGGCGCTCGGCATATGCCGCCGGCTCAACTGGTGGATACGGCGCCATCACTGGATTCCAGAGCCACCGCATCGCAGTCACCATGATCCAGCCAATCATAACGACCATCACCACGCTGTAGCCGGTAACGATCCAGGCCGGTGCCACACCCGCCAGCAATGGAATCAGCATAAATATGTCGAGGATTAAGAACGCTGCCAGCCCGCCCCAAAAGCGACCCCAATGAGGGTGACCGTAGCCAGGTTGGATTGGCAGTTTGTTCATGCCAAGTCTCACCTTAATCCGAACGTGTTTACGGACATACTAGAATCTTACACAAAGCTATGGACTTGAAATTGTCGCACGTGTCTTCCATACGGGTGGCTTACCTTTTCGGCCCTGTACGTTCTGTTCGAAAACTATGTCTTTAGTTGACTTGAGGATTACAAAAAAAACCATAGACCGTTACCACTTGGCCACCGCCATCTGGACCTGCCGTCTGATACGCTTTCTCATCGAACCTAAAAATAAGTCGGCCTTTATTCTCTGCAATCGAAACGGCTTGAAGTCCTGCGCTATTCCAGCCGTTACCTCTAAATATCGCATTTACCATAAATCGATCGAAGTCTACCTTTGGTAGATCAACCGGGTTGTAATAGAAATTGTAGTTTTCCGCTACCTTTATTCCCTTGTGAATCTGCCATACGCGTGCCCACTCTTTTTCCGATGTAATACGGCGATATCCTGATTTTGAGATTTTGCTGTCCGCTCCCGTTATAACCACGCA
>JAYGDG010000911.1:0-2388 GCA_046583015.1 Pirellulaceae bacterium
AGACGAGGCGGCTCCCGTATTAGCGAAATTAGCGGAATCGGAACCGGCATTTCGATGGCATGCGATGGCAGCCTTGTCTGCTATGGATCATGTTAGTGCCTTGGACGCGTTGAGCAACTTGTTGGACGCGACAAGTGCCGAGACGCGAAACGGCGCTTTCCAGGCCTTACGAGCTCGGAATCCTCACAGTCCGCTGGCCAAGGGGACGAACTTGGCAGATTTTTACTACCACGTGGTGCCCAGTAAGGGTCCAGACATGGTCCATTTTTCGATGGCACGGCGCCCAGAAATTGTTGTTTTCGGAGACCGACAGATCGTCGATGTGACAAGTTTCTTTTATGCGGGGCCGTCCATCATGGTCCGTCGGTTGGATGATCAGCGTTTAAAGATCACAAGGTTCATATCCGGCCAGCCGGACCAGGTCGAGACCTGTTCGCGTGAGTTGGGCAGCCTGGTTCGCGGTATCGTGAATGTTGGTGGCGGTTACTCGGAATTATTGCAAGGGCTTCAAGAAGCGAAAAAGAAGGGGTACGTCGGGGCACGCATGCTGGTGGGTGTTCGTCCCAGGAAGGGCCGAACTTATTACCGTGTAGCGGACCGGCAAGATGCCCAGAGCCTAGAATCTCATGCCAATATTGAGCCGTCCCATCCGGTTCCCGAGTTGTTCAGGAATCGATTATTGGCGACCCCTGCAGCAGAAGGTGATTCCGATACTCCTGAAAAAGTAGAATCCCCGGTTGGCAGCGAGAAGTCGGAAGAGAGTTTCTTTGGTAAGATGAGAGATTGGTTTCCGGGGTGATCAGCAGCGGAACTGATTTTCAGAAAGCGTCTTATTACGATTGCTCAGTGGTGTGTTGTTGATGGAGGTTTCCCCCCTGTTCCCGGGGCTTGATTTTCCGGGGCAAGTGACGGATCGATTAATTCGTTGAACGCCCTGGTCATGGTTTCACGTACTGGCAGTCTCAAAAATGCTCAAAGCACTCGAACTTATCGGCTTCAAGAGCTTTGCCGACAAAACGCGTTTTGAGTTTCCACCCGGCATCACGGTGGTGGTTGGGCCCAACGGCTCTGGCAAGTCTAATATTGTGGATGCCATTAAGTGGGTGCTAGGGGAGCAAAGTGCCAAGAGTTTGCGTGGCAAAGATATGGCGGACGTTATCTTTAAGGGTGCCGCCACATCGGGGCGCCGAGCTGTTAATATGGCAGAGGCTACGATTGTCTTTGATAATACTGCTGGTCAATTTCCCTTGGATGTCCCCGATGTTCATGTGACTCGTCGCGTCTACCGCAGTGGCGAGGGTGAATACATGATCAATCGAGAGCCTTGCCGATTGCGTGATATTCGTAACCTGCTACGAGGCACCGGGGTGGGGACAGATGCTTACAGTCTGATTGAACAGGGCAAAGTGGATCGCTTGTTGCAGGCCTCCGCTCGCGATCGGAGGGCTATTTTTGAAGAAGCGGCTGGGATCAGCCGCTTTAAAGCCAAGAAGATAGAAGCGCAACGCCGTCTCGATCGAGTTGATCAGAACCTGTTGAGACTCTCTGACATTGTTGATGAAGTGCAGAGTCGCTTACGGAGTGTCAAGAGCCAGGCTGGTAAGGCGAGACGGTTTCGAGAACACCAGGAACGGCTTCAGCAACTAAGAACACACGTCGGCTTATCGGACTGGGGCGAACTGACGGCTCAATTGGAATTGATCGAAGAAACGGTAGGCCAGTTACGAGAAGAGGCAACGGGCCTGTCGGCTGAAATTGAACAAAATGATGCGAGACTCCAACAAGCTGAAAAACGCATGGATGAACTTGGGGATGCCATCCTGACTTCGGAGAACCAGGGATCTCGCAATCGAGAACAGATTGCCTCTGCTGAGTTGCTCGGGAAGCAGCAAGGGACACGTTTCTGCGAGTTTGAAGAGAGCGTCCTGGAGTCACGGGTGCGTATGGCCACCATGAATAATCGTGCCGGTGAAGTCCAATCGCAATTGGCTGAAACAACTGAACAGGTCCAGGAATCCGAAACGAAACATCGAGAGTTATCGACCGTCTATGCAGACCAGCAAGGAAAATTGCAGTTGCTCGAGAATCAGATAGCTCAGTTGCGGTCAGGAAAGGATCGTCTGCGGCAACAGCATCTGGAAGACACGAAAAGGGTAACCCAGTTATTGAGCCAGGTGGAAAACCTGGAGCAGGAAGAACAGCAAATACTAACGAAGCAGCAGGAGGTTTGGGAACGAACAGAAACGTTACGCAAGGGATTGGAGAGCCATCGAGAAGAGCTAACCGTTTCTCAACGAGACGAGAAGCGGGTGATTTCCGAGCTGGATGAAGAAGCGGTGATCCTGGAGGCGGCTGAGCGAGAAGTTTCTGAGGGGCGACGATTGTTGA
>JAYGDG010000912.1:0-3461 GCA_046583015.1 Pirellulaceae bacterium
CGCTGGCCGCGATGCTCCGTCGTGATGAAACAGCAGTCGCCTGTGATAACAACGCTGCCATCTTCTATGGCCCGCACGGTGCACGCTGTATTGCTTCACGGCAGCGGGCTCGCACCCGCATTTACCACAAATCCCGAGACGCTGTGGTGGTTCGATCCTACCGAGATGGTGAAACGATCAACCTCTGATACTGGTTAAGGCGCCAGTTCGCTCTCTGCCGCCCCTCCTTTGATAGGCGCTTTCATTGGTGCTATATTCATTTCCTCACACGAATAACTTTTTTTCTACCTATACGAGGCACACGAACATGTCCCTGAAACGATTCCTCCTTGTTTCCAGCACGCTGGTTGCCCTGCTGCTTGCTCCAATCGCGCAAGCTGCCACCACGGTCAGCTCCATCATTGGTGACAACATGGTGCTGCAACGCAATGCACCGGTCGTTCTCTGGGGCTGGGATGATGCGGGCAGCAAGGTCACCGTCGGCATTGGCGAAAGCTCCGCCACGGCGACCGCCGCTGACGACGGCAGCTGGTCTGTCAGCCTGCCGCCAATGAAAGCGGGCGGACCCCATGAAATCGCCATCAGTGGATCGAGCAAGTTGAATATCAAGAACGTGCTGGTCGGGGAAGTCTGGTTCTGCTCCGGACAATCCAACATGGAATGGACCGTCTCCCGCTCTAACAACCCCAAGGAAGAAATTGCCGCCGGCAATCACCCCAACATTCGGCACATCAAGTTTCCACACACGACTGCCGACAAACCACAGACCCAGGCGAAAACCCAGGGCTGGACTGTCACGACGCCTAAAACCGTTCCCAACTACACGGCCGTGGGCTATTACTTTGCCCTCAACCTGCAAAAGGAACTAAAAGTTCCCATCGGTCTGATCGGTTGCAACTGGGGCGGCACACGCATCGAACCCTGGACACCACCGGCGGGATTCAAAGCCGTTCCGGCGCTCAAGAGCATTAGTGACAACCTGGCTAGTTTTCCCAAGAAGAACGACAAGGGCCAAGTTCAGCATCAAAGCGCCCTGGCCATCTACAATTCGATGGTCCACCCGGTGCTCCCCTACCGTTTCAAGGGTGCACTCTGGTACCAGGGCGAATCGAACAACGGCGAGGGAATGCTTTACCACGAGAAGATGAAAGCCCTCATCTACGGCTGGCGGAAAGTGTTCAATAACCCGGACATGCCGTTTCACTTCGTGCAACTGGCACCCTACCGTTACAACCGTCCGGAAGCCCTGCCGGGCATCTGGCAAGCCCAGCTGAAAACGCTGGCCGTGAAAAATACCGGCATGGCAGTGACCGTCGACATCGGTAATACCGGAAACATTCATCCCAAGAACAAGCAGGAAGTCGGCCGCCGACTGGCCCTCTGGGCCCTCACTAAGGATTACGGTCGTGACGTGGGAGTCTATTCCGGCCCCCTGTTGTCGAAGGTCGACCAGGCCGAAGGAAAAGGAAGTATCACGGTTCATTTCCAGGAGGAGACAACCGGCGGACTGAAGACTAGAGACGGGAAACCACTGAGCCATGTCGAGATCGCTGGCAAGGACGGCAAGTGGCACCCGGCCGAGGCTGTCATCGTCTTCGGCGACCACCTGATGGTCAGCAGCGACGCCGTCAAGGAACCGATCCACGTTCGCTACGGTTGGAATGAACTGGCCGAGCCAAACCTGGTCAACCGTGCTGGCTTACCCGCTTCCCCATTTCAGGCCAGCCTGAAATAGGGGACCGAAAGGGAGGAGCGGATGCGAAACGCGACCCTGCTAGGAGGATGCCTGCTGGCCTGTCTGCTGACGGGACCGATGCGCAGCCAGGCAGCCCCGAAACCGGTTGCCGCGGTCAAGAACGTTCTCTTCATTATCTCCGACGACCTGAAAGCGAGCGTGCTGGGCTGCTACGGTGATCCGCGTTGCAAAACTCCGAACATCGACAAGCTGGCCCGCCGCGGACTGGTCTTTGACCGTGCCTATTGCCAGGGAACGTCCTGCGGTCCGTCCCGCCAGTCGTTCATGTTCAGCAAGTACAAGGGCCAGGGGGAAATAAACTTGGGCCAGCACTTCAAGGAGAACGGCTGGTACAGTGCCCGGGTTGGCAAGATTTATCACATGCGGGTTCCGGGGGACATCATTGCCGGCACCAATGGGAAAGACGTGGCCTCCTCATGGACCGAGCGGTTCAACTCCCAGGGCCGCGAAGCGCACACGCCCGGTGATTACGCCTGCCTGAACCTGAATATCTTCACCAAGGCGCTGGAAAATCGTCAGACGACGCAGATGCCCCACCGCATGTTTGTCTCGGTAAAATACCAGGGAGATGGATCGGACCAGCCGGACCACAAGTCGGCGACCAAGGCGATCGAACTGCTGCAGACACATAAGGACCAGCCTTTTTTCCTGGCAGTTGGCATGGTCCGCCCTCATTATCCGATGGTAGCGCCGACGCAGTATTTTGATCCTTACCGCTGGCAAGAGATGGTGTTACCCAAGACGGTTGCCGACGACCTGGCAGACATTCCCAAACTGGGCCGGGCCGGCACAATCTCAACGACTAACCCGATTGGAAAATACCCGGACAACCAAAAACGGATGTGGGCAGCTTACTATGCGTCGGTAGCCTTCATGGATGAGCAGGTGGGACGGATCCTCGACGAGTTGGACCGACTGGAACTGCGGGACCAGACGGCCATCGTCTTCACCAGCGATCACGGCTACCACCTTGGCGAACACGGCTTTTGGCAAAAGAGCAACCTGCATGAAGAGGTACTGCGGGTGCCGCTGATCATGTCGGTACCTGGCATGAAAACAGGTCGTAGCAAGTCAATCGTCGAACTGGTCGATATGTATCCCACCCTCTCGGAATTGGCTGGACTGAAGATTCCCGCTGAAGTGCAGGGAACAAGCCTGCTGCCGATTCTCAAGGATCCCCAGGCCACGGTTAAAGCGGGCGCCTTGTCTTTCAACAAGGGATATTCGCTACGACAGCGCGACTGGCACTACATGCGTTATAACGACAAGACCAGGGAACTGTATGACATGAACAAGGATCCTCAGCAGTTCCACAACCTGGCCGGGAATTCGGAGCAGGCAGAAATCGTCAAGCGATTGGACGCCGCCCTCAATGCCCGCCTCCAGGCGCACAAGATCAAAGCAGGCAAATGAGCGGCGACCAGGCTAGGGCCGACTGCGACCCGCTTCCTTGATCGACTCCAGTCGCTTCAACATCATCTGCAACTTCTCAGGCTGCTGCTTGACCAGGTTCTTCTTCTCGTGGGGATCGTCCGCCAGGTTGTACAATTCGTACTTGCCCGGTCCCTTTTCGAAGGTCAAGTGTTTCATTGGCTTGGCATTAGCGAAAGAAAGAACTTTCCAGTCACCGACGCGCAGCGCCAACGTTGGCCCCTTGTTCGGCTGCTGGATAAGATGGTCCCGCCCCTTGGCGCCAGGTTTTCCC
>JAYGDG010000030.1:0-3050 GCA_046583015.1 Pirellulaceae bacterium
AGAAGCTTGACGGCATGGAAGGGCTGAAACGGTTCCTGCTGGAAAATCGACAGGATCAGTTTGCCCGGGCCATGGTGTACAAGATGGTAACTTACGCCTTGGGCAGACCTTTGACGTTTGGGGATTACGCAAGTGTAAATCGGATTGCTGCCGATCTTCGTAAACAGGAAGATGGACTTGCGACCATGGTAAGGCTGATTGTTACGAGTGAGTTGTTCCAGTCAAAGTAGAATGAGACAGGAACTAGAGTAAGTTTTGCAGATACGATATATAATAGGTTGCTATGACTATTAACCTTAATTCACTTGATCGTCGCCGATTCCTGCGTGGTACAGGCGTGGCGCTTGCTTTACCGGTGTTCGGGTCGGTCGTGACTTCCGTGAAAGCCGCCCCCAAGTCCACGAATCCCAAACGCCTGGCATGTTTTTATTTCCCGGATGGCGTTCCCATGCCACTGCCGAAAGATCCGGCCTACAAGGAATGGCTTTGGTTCCCGCATGGCAACGGTAAGGAATTTACCTTCAGCAAGTGCTTTGAACCGCTGGCGTCGTTGCGCGACGAGTTAACCGTCCTTTCAGGCTTCTCGCATCCGCATGGACGTAACGTGCACGGACACAATAATGCCGATCAGTTCCTGACGGGAGCGGCAACCGGGACTGGTGATAGTAACTACAAGAACACGATTTCACTCGACCAGGAATACGCCAAGCATGTTGGTAGCCAAACGCGATTCTCGTCACTGGTCATGTCGACCGATGGTGGAACCGGGACGGTCCGCGGAGCCCATACGCTTTCCTTTAATCAAAATGGCCGGGCGATCCCAGCCGAAAATCGTCCCAAGCGAATCTTTGATATGTTGTTCGTGAAAAGTGACGACAATGCTGCCCGGCGACTTGCACTCAGTAAAAGTGCCCTGGACGATCTACTGGTAGACGCGCGGGCCTTGAAAAAGAGACTCTCGTCACATGACCAGCAAAGCCTGGATGAATATCTTGAATCGGTCCGCGAAACGGAGATCAAGGTCAAGAAAGCAAAACGCTGGATTAATACGCCATTGCCAACGGTCAATGTTGACCACCTCAATCTCGACGTCACGCCTAACGATCCACGCAACTATCTGCAGACGATGTTCGAGCTGATCTACCTGGCGTTTCGAACAGATTCCACGCGCGTGGTAACTTACCAGATAGGGCGAGAAAATGGAGTCGGACAAAGTGACCATCTGGCGCGTGCGGTTGGCTACAACCTGGCTCACAGTTTATCCCATGAAACGAAAAACCCCGACGGCTGGAAGCGATTTGGCATCTACTGCCGATTCTTGAATGAAGAATACGGTCGCTTTGCCACGAAGCTGAAGGAGACCCCGGAACCGGCCGGCGACGGGACCATGCTGGACAACACGTTGCTTTTGTTTGGTTCCGCTTCGAGTGCCTTCCATCTTTCGCGAAATTACCCGATCGTGCTAACGGGCGGCAAAAACATGGGCTTCAAACATGGTCAATATTTCAACTATGCAGGCGCTAATCCCCAGGGAGGTCCCTGGTATGGCAAGAAGGAACCGTGGCAAGAAAAAATCTCGCACCAGGACCTGCCACTTTCGAATCTCTTTGTGACGATGCTGCAACGCCTGGGCGTCGAGACCAAGGCCTTTGGCGGTAGCAACGAAACTCTGGACGAAGTGTAACCTGGTTTTGTGAATTGACCGTGAAAGCTGAGCGCCATGAGAATCCTGAAGCCTCTCCTGCTGGGTACCCTTTTCTTGCAGCAAATATTTCAGGGTTCGGTAGCGGATTGTGCCGAGACTTCGAAACCTAATATCGTCTTTATCCTGGCTGACGACCTGGGAATCGGTGACGTCGGTTGCTACGGCGGCCAGCGCTGCCTGATCGAGACGCCCAATATCAATGCACTGGCTGCCGGTGGATTACGCTTTACCGATGCACATCCGAATGCCTCGATCTGCGGACCCACGCGGCGGGCGATCATGACCGGACGTTACAACTGGCGTTTTGGCGCCACCGTCAATAATGGCCCCTGGGGTTTTTGTGGGCCCCGCCCTAACACGGAGAAGGCAACGTTGGGGAAACTGCTGCGGCGATCCGGGTATCGGACCGGTTATGTCGGTAAATGGCACCTGGGTACGACGATGGTCACCAGGGATGGCAAGAACCAGGGCCTGACGAACGTTGATTTCAAGAAACCGCTGATCTACGGTCCCGTGCAGTTTGGATTCGATTACAGTTTCATCCTGCCCGGGTCGCTCGACATGTATCCCTACGCCTACGCCCGCAACAACGCCTGGCAGGGTGAGATCACGACCCAGAAAGGCTGGAGCGCTTTTAATCGAGTGGGACCGGCGGAAAAGATTTCCAGGATCATGAAGTCCTGGAGACATTTTATACCGAGGCAGAGGCTTTTATTGGCAAGCAAGAAAAGGACCAGCCCTTCTTCCTCTTCCTGGCCCTGACCGCCCCTCACACGCCGACAAGTCCGGGGGTGAAGTGGCGGGGGAAAAGCAAGCTGGGCGTCTACGGCGATTTTGTCATGGAAGTTGATCACTCGATCGAGCGGGTGATCAGCGCCTTAAAAGCGAAGGAACTCGATCAAAACACGCTGGTATTATTTTCCTCGGATCATGGGCCGGCTCCTTACGCGGGCAATATCCTTAAGGCGACGCCCGGGCAGATCAAGCAATTGGAAGCCAGCGGGCATTATCCGAGTGGACCCCACCGCGGTTACAAGTTCTCGATCTATGAGGGTGGTCTGCGGGTGCCGCTGATTGCTCGCTGGCCCGGAGTGATTGGCGAGGGAGAAACCTGCCAGGCGCTGGTTGGCCTGAACGATTTCATGGCGACCTTCGCCGATCTGGCAGGCGGGAAACTCGCCGGCAATGAAGCACCGGATTCGATCAGCTTTGCCAACCTTCTGCAGCACCCAAAAGCCAAAGGTGCCAGGCAAAACCTGGTGCTCCAATCGGTAAGCGCCTTTGCGGTCCGTGATGGAAACTGGAAGCTTTGTGTTTGTCCCGGCAGTGGTTCCAAGATCAATTC
>JAYGDG010000066.1:0-3339 GCA_046583015.1 Pirellulaceae bacterium
ATAACCAGGTCACTTCTAACCAATCGAACCACAGCAAGACTCCTGAGACTAAATCATGAATGCTAGTACGGCAGAAACACTAACCCGCATCACTAAGCAGCTGCTTGATGCTATTGATACTGGCGACTGGGAAGCCTATCAAGAATTCTGTGACCCCACCCTGTCAGCCTTCGAACCTGAAGCGCTTGGCAACCTGGTGGAAGGAATGGACTTTCATGAAACCTACTTTGCGAATCATTCCAAGGCGGTATCTCGCAAGTCGGCAATTCATGCTCCCCATTTACGACTACTCGGGGATACCGCCGTGGTATCCTATGTAAGGCTCGTGCAGAGCGTCTCCGCTGATGGCCAGCACAGCACCACGTCCTTTGAAGAAACTCGCGTCTGGCAGCAAATCGAAGACACCTGGAAGCATGTTCACTTTCATCGGTCGAAAGTCGGTGACGTGAAACTGGGGTGAATCACGTGCCAGCCACGGAGTCTCCCATCAGGCTGCCAGCACGCGCCCTCCACAGACATTCAGCAGTTGGCCATTAATGCCGCTGGCTGCTTCCGTCGCCAGAAAAACAGTCATCGCGGCAATTTCTGTCGGCAACAGCCGGCGTCCCAACGGCGACGCATTTTTTTCGAGTTCTGCAAAGTCCAACCCCGTTCGCTGTTCGTCATACTGAAGGCGTTTGTCATTCATAGCTGTTTTCGTCACTCCAGGACAAACTGCGTTCGCGGTAATCCCCTCTTGCACCACTTCCACGGCCGTGGACTTCGTTAATCCGGCCAGGGCGTGTTTACTGACCGTATAAGCGGACCCATGAATGGCCGTTACCTTCGCATTAATAGAAGCGATGTTAATAATGCGTCCCCAACCTTGTGCGATCATCCCTGGCAAGCACAATTTAGTGAGTAAGTAGGGGGCGGTCACATTCAGTGCCATCGTCAAATTCCAGTAATCATCGTCAAAACTCACCAGTGGCTGCGGTGCGTGGCTACTGCCAATCCCTGCATTATTAACCAGGATGTTGACTGTTCCCCATGCTTTGGTTTGTTCTAGAATCTGCTGCGGTCCGTCCGCCGAGGTCAAGTCCGCCACGATGCACAACGCCCGCTGCCCAGACTGCTCAACCTGCCCAGCCACGTCCACTAATTCAGTCTCGGTACGGGCCGTCAAGGCCACGTCCACGCCATCTTGGGCCAAGCCAATCGCAATGGCTCGTCCGATCCCCCGCCCTGCCCCCGTCACTAGTGCAATTCGTTCTTTCACGACGATCCTCCCAAGTAAAATGTTAATGACACCCCGACTCTACGGGAGATAGTTGGTTGACAGTCTTCACAGATTGCTACAGAATCCTACGGAAAATAGTCGTTACAGGGAACCCACTGCTACCAGATCGTTTCCTGACATTCTCATGACCTCAAACTAGGAAGCCAACCTATGTCAACAGTTATTACGGGTGCCACCGGGTTTGTTGGAAGGCGGCTTGTGCAACAAGTCGATCAGCCTGTCATTCTCAGTCGCAATGCAGAACGTGCTCGCCAACGGTTTGCGAACACTAAGGTCCAGGCCTATGACTGGAACCCGGACACAGAGCCACCACCAGCAGAGGCTTTTGACGGAGTTAACGCCGTGATTCATTTAGCTGGCGAATCCGTCGGGGAAGGGCGCTGGACCCGGCGCAAGAAAGAACGCATTTTAGAGAGCCGCGTGCGAGGCACCCGCCACCTGGTCGATCGCCTGGAAACTCTTGAACAAAAACCAGAGGTCCTGGTCTCCGCATCAGCCGTCGGTTATTACGGATCACAAGGCGATCACATCCTGGACGAAACCGCCGAAGCCGGGGAAGACTACCTGGCAGATGTTTGTCAGCAATGGGAAGCCGAAGCCGCCCGGGCGCGTCAATTTGGCATCCGTGTCATTCCCGTGCGGATTGGTATCGTGATGGGACTTGGAGGTGGAGCACTGAAGAAGATGCTCACTCCGTTTAAGCTGGGTCTGGGCGGACGACTTGGCAACGGAAAACAATGGATGCCCTGGATACACCTTACTGATTTAGTCAACGTTCTCTGTTTTACTGCCCAGCATCCCACACTTGATCGTCCAATCAATGCTACCGCTCCTCATCCGGTGACCAATCGTGACTTCACTCGCAGCTTGGGAAAAGCGTTGCACCGACCTGCTTTCTTTCCAGTTCCGGGACCCATGTTGCGACTGGCGTTGGGCGAATTTGGCAGCGTTCTGCTATACTCCCAGCGAGTCATCCCCAAAGCACTGACCGATCTAGCGTTTTCATTTCATTTCCCTGATCTTGATCCCGCCTTGCAAGACATACTGGCTCGTTGATTCATGTACGAACTGCAGTTTACGCAATTCATCGCTCACCCCCGTTCGGAAGTGTTTGCCTTTTTCTCCGATCTGAGCAATTTAGAGCGCATCACACCGCCCTGGCTGCAATTTAAAATCCTAAATCCCTTACCCTGCCCGATCAAAACCGGCAGCCTGGTTAATTACCGACTGAAGATCCTCGGAATCTCTTTCCGCGGGCAAACAGAGATAGAAAAATTCGAACCTGACGATTTCTTTACTGACATCCAACGTCGTGGTCCCTACCGACATTGGCATCATCTGCACCGTTTCCGTGAAGTCGAGGGGGGGACCCTTATCGAAGACCATATCCAGTACCGGCTGCGGGGTGGCCCGTTGGGCTGGCTAATGAACCGTTTGTTTGCGCAAAGGTCCTTAAAGAGAGTCTTTGCTTTCCGCAAACAGACAATCGAGTCACTCCTGCTTGAAGGCCCGTCGTCTTCCTCTGGAGAGGGTAATCCAGCGTGAGCCGTCAGCAATCTAGCTGGAACCAGTTGAACAAGAAGATTGCAGCCTGCGCTTCTTGTCCGCGACTACTCGAGCACTGCAAGCAAATCGCCCAAGTCCGCCGTCGTGCTTACCAGGACTTCCCCTACTGGGGTGGCCCGGTGCCAAATTTTGGTGACCCCAAGGCCCGCCTGCTGATTGTTGGCCTGGCACCAGGGGCACATGGCGCCAATCGAACGGGTCGCATGTTTACTGGCGACCGCAGTGGCGACTGGCTCTACCGGGCACTTCATAAGAGCGGTTTTGCGAGCCAACCGGAATCAACCACGCGCGATGATGGTATGCAACTAAAAGACTGTGCCATTACGGGCGTCTGTCATTGTGCTCCGCCGGCCAACCGGCCCACCGTAGATGAAATCAAGAACTGCCGCCACTGGCTAACAGAGACGGTCGACTTGCTGCCAGTTCACGTTTTCCTGGCTCTAGGACAAATCGGCTGGAAGGCCAGCATCGATTACCTGATCGCTCATCAACTA
>JAYGDG010000265.1:0-1912 GCA_046583015.1 Pirellulaceae bacterium
TTGCCAGTTGCTGGGGCCTGTAGAGGCACTTCGCGCCCCGCGTCCCGCTTTTGTGCTGCAAAGAAATGCCGATGGGCATCAATGATGCGGTGTTCCGCAATCTGGCAAAGCCAGGAGAAGACGCTCCCCTCGCTGAGATCCGTCTGCGGCAAGGAGCGGATGGCCTCAGCACTGACCTCCTGCAGAACATCCTCGGCTTCGATTTTACGTCCCAACCCTGTCCCCAGCCGCCGCTGAATAAAGGCCAGTAACTGCAATCTCACCGACTCAACGTAGGTCGCCAAGGCATCGACGTCTCCAGCCTGCAACCGTTCGATCAGTTTCTTGTCAGCGGACTCCATAACTTCAGCGCAGGCTGCTCCCCGGTTCTGAGGCAATCGACAATTGATTCGACGAGACATCTTAACGAACAAATCTGCTCTCCAATATCCCCGGGATTGGCGAAAATTGGCTATCATACAAACCAACACTGCCCGGATGCTAAAGATGACTTTATGAATCTCCCCACAGAACAAAGCTCACAACAATGGGATCACCTGGTCGCCCAGGTAGATCGCTACATCGAGGCCTGGGAAACGGCCGGCGAACCTCCTGCCGACTTAACTGCCTTTCTCCCGGACGAACCGGCGGACCTCCGCCAACTGGTCCTGATCGAACTGGTCAAAGTTGACCTCGAATATCGTCACTCCCAAAACATCTCGCCGCTGCGAATCGAAGATTACCTACAACGGTATCCTGAACTGGGCGAACCCGACGGCATCAGCTGCGACCTCATCTATGAAGAATTTCACGTACGCCAGCCTGGCGAACCGGACCTTGCCGTGGACGAATACTACCAACGGTTTCCCGATCAGAAAGAAGCTCTCCAGCGACTGCTCGGCAAGGAAACAGTACTGGGATCCACCCAGCTTTATGGCCAGAAGACGGCAATTCGTCCGTTGCACCCCGGGGAACAGATTGATGACTTCGACCTGCTGCTGCAATTGGGGGCGGGATCCTTCGGAACTGTTTTCCTGGCCAGGCAACAGTCCATGCAACGCCTGGTCGCTCTCAAGGTCACTGGCAAGGCAACGCAAGAGCCACAAACGCTGGCTCAACTGGAACACCCTCATATCGTCCGGGTTTATGACCAGCGCGTCATAGAAGATGAGCCAATGCGACTGCTCTACATGCAGTTCGTTCCCGGGGGCACCCTGGCCGATGTGATCAAACAAACCTCCTCGCTACCTTACCAAGAGCGCTCTGGCCAGACGCTGCTGAAAACCATCGACCAGTCGGTCGAACAAGCCGGCCAAAGTCCCCTCGATCACTCTGCAGCCAAAGGGATCACTGCCAATAGCAGCTGGCATTCGGTAGTCTGCCAGTTGGGCATTCAACTGGCACAAGCGCTGGACCATGCCCATCAACGTGGTGTCTTTCATCGGGACATCAAGCCTGCCAACATCCTGATGTCCGCCGCTGGAGACGCCCTGCTGGCCGACTTCAATGTCAGTTTCGACTCTCGCCTGGAAGGCGCTTCGCCCGCCACCTTCTTCGGTGGCAGCCTGGCCTACATGTCCCCGGAACAACTGGAAGCTTGCAATCCCACTCTCTCCCGAGGTCCTGAAGAGGTGGAAGGTCGTAGTGACCTGTTTGCACTGGGAATTGTTCTCTGGGAACTGTTGCTTGGAGAACATCCTTTCCGCGATGACAGGCTCGCTGGCAGCTGGCTCACGACACTCAAAGAGATGGCACACCGGCGCAAGACGCAATCACCCCAACCACCGGCAAGCATGACGGGAAAGTCTCCCGTGGCTCCGCTAATCCGCGTTCTATCCAAATGCCTGGTACCAGACCCGGCCGACCGTTTTCAAACTGGCCAGGAACTGGTCGAAGCACTTGAACTCTGCTTGAGACCCCGGGCCAGCAGTCT
>JAYGDG010000128.1:0-9594 GCA_046583015.1 Pirellulaceae bacterium
GGTTACGGCTGTCACCGGCGACATTGGATAGTACGGTCTGTTCTCCGGCGGTCGGCTCGCGAGACAGGGCGTAGCCAGGTTAATCACCGCGTGACAGAAGTTTTCCAGGGCTCGTTGCGGGGCTTGCGTCGCCTTGTCCGGTTCGGACTGTTTCCATTGCGAGGTTAGTTTTTCCAGGTAGCGTAAAGACAAGTCCAGTTCTGCCTCGTTAGGACTGCGACTTAAGGCGATCAGGTAAGCTCGCTTGATTTGTGCCTGGGGATTATCCCCGGCTTCGCTCTGCACACGCTCTGCAAAGGCAACAGATAAATCGTGAATCATCTTGTTGTTGAGTAAGTGCAGCGCTTGTGGCGCGACCGTTGAATTCATCCGTTCCACGCAATTTGGATTCATTTGGGGGCGATCGAAGGTGTCCAGGATTGTTAGCGGTTGGGTTCTCCGTTGAATTACGTAGACACTCCGCCGCCAGCTGCCCTGACTTGGCTGGGAGACCACGAGTCCGTCGCTGCGGGCTTCCACCGGGTCAGCAGGGCCAAAGGAGATTAGCCTCAAACGGTCGGAGACGCTTAGCAACGCGTCACGCAACATCTCTGCATCCAGTCGTTTTAGGGGCATCCGGGAAAGCCAAATGTTGTCTGGATCGATGCCCACGTGGGCAATGGTTACCTCGCTTTCTTGACGATAAGTGTCCGAAGTCATAATCACGCGGTGTAAATGCTTGATACTCCAACCGGACTCAACCAGTTCTGTCGCCAGCCAGTCAAGCAGTTTGGGATGCGTGGGACGAGCACCGGCACGGCCAAAATTATCGAGCGTCGTGACGATGCCGCGCTGGAAATGATGCTTCCAAATACGATTGGCAATGACGCGAGAGGTAAGCGGGTGTTCGGGTTGAGTTAGCCAGCGGGCTAGCGCCAGGCGACGACCTGTTCCCGGCGCCTGGTCTGTTGATGGCCTGGTCACGATTGCAGTACTGCCATGGGTTAGTACCGCTGGCAAGCCGGGTTCGACCAGGCGGCCTGGCGTCAAGTAGTTACCGCGACGGAGGATGTAAGTTGGCGAGGGCTCTCCGCGATCCCAGAGGGCACGGATCAGTGGTTGAGGTTTTTCCTGCTCTTTTGTTTTCTTGATTTCAGCCTGTGCGGAATCATAGAATTTCTTGAAGGACGGCTTTGTTTTCAGGAGGTTGTCTCGAGTGACTTTGAGTGATCCTGCAAACTTGTCGGCCAGGTACTTTTGAACAGCATCCCGTTTGTCTGCTGGTGTTGCTAACATCCGCTCGACATCCGCCTGGATGGCTGATGGCAGTTTCTTAATCTGGCCTTGTTGTTCCAGGTGGACGAGTCGAGTTTCCTCGTCGCTGATACGCTTTTCAATCACCGCAACGTTCGCTTTGAGCGTTTGATTGTGTTTCTGCCAGGCATCTCGCTCGGCAGTTGAAACGGCAGCCAGGTAACGGTCGCGCGTACCTGGATCGCCACTTTGACGCGTTGGTTTGAGCCAGTCATTTTCATCGATGGCGCCTTTGAAAATCGCCGCCAGTCGATAGTAATCACGTTGTGGTATGGGATCGAATTTGTGACTGTGACAGCGAGCGCATTTGATAGTTAACCCCATGATCGAGGAGCTAAACACCTCCATCGTATCGTCAATGATTTCCAGGCGGTCGGGGACAAAGTTAGTGATTCCAAAGTAAGTGGCATCAGGAACCATTCGCAAAAAACCGGTGGCCACCAAGTTGTCGTGAACCTGCTTGCTCACTTGTTCCGGATTGGAGTAATCATTCAGCTCATCGCCAGCCACCTGTTCCATGAGGAAGCGTGCATATGACTTGTCGGCATTCCAGGAGCGAATGACGTAATCCCGGTAACGGTAAGCGAACGGCCGAACGGAATCACTGTGTTGGATTCCCTCGCTGTCAGCATAGCCCGCAAGATCTAACCAGACACCGCCCCAGCGTTCGCCGTATTGCGGTGATGCCAATAAACGGTCCAATAAGCGCTCGTAGGCAGCGGGTGCTTTATCAGCCAGGAATTCTTCCACCTGGGCTGGTGAAGGCGGCAAACCGATAAGGTCGTAATAAGCTCGTCGCAACAAGATCAGCGGTTCCGTGGGCGGCGATAAATTCAGTCGTTTTTTCTTCATGGCAGCAACAGTGAAGTAGTCAATTGGGCTGTGCAACGGAAACGGTGACTCGACTACGGGCAATGCTGGTCGCCGAGGCGGCTGAAAGGACCAAAACTGACGATCGTCATCACTCACAAGAGGATCTTGCTTATCGGTAACACCATCTGTTAGTAGCCGATCGGCTTTAGCCCCCTGTTCGATCCACTTGGCGAGCAGTGCAATTTCGTTCGTTTCCATAGGTTTAACACTATAGTTTACGAGTTCTCGGTGTGGTGGCATTTCACCGTCATGGATGCGTTTGAGCAACAGGCTTTCGCTCGGCTTGCCAGGCACAATTGCGGGGCCGGATTTTCCACCCTTGCGCATGCCAGCTTGCGAGCGAAGATCGAGTCCACCTTCCTGTTTGCGTGTTCCATGGCAGACCGTGCAACGCAGCTGGAGAATGGGAAGTATGGTCCATTGGGAAATCGCCTGGGAGTTGCTCGCTTTACTCGACTGTCCACCTGTTTGAACCCAATGCTTGAGCAGCTTGATCTCTTGTTTGGTTAACGGGTTTTTGCCCTCCGGAGGCATCTCACCTTCGACGACTCTTTGTATGATCAAACTCTCTGCCGGCTTACCGGGCACCAGCAGAGGTCCCGATTCGCCACCAGCTTGCAGGCCTGCGACGCTTGTCAGATCCAGCTCCGCCTTGGAGGCTTTGCGGTTATGACACTCTCCGCAGCGAGCGGTGAGCAATGGTTGGATTTGGTCTTCGAACAACAACTGGTTTGCCGCTGGTTTCTCTGCCGCCACCGAGGGAACGACCAGTAAACAGGTGAGCAGGACTGCTGCGGTGAAACATGAGATCAATAGTCCACTGCGTGTCGTCAAGGCTGACAGGACGTAGTGGCGACTCGAATTCATGCCTGAAACCGTTGCTATAAAAAAGACAGGATGACGGGAGCGGCGGTTACCGATTGAAGGTCTGCATCAGTTTTCGACCCTTATATAGATTATAAACATCCTCGGCCGTTAAGGGGCGAGGGCCTGCTGAGCGAGGCTGCCAGAAAATGTCCTCAGAATCTGCCACCACAACTCCCGGAGTTGCATCCAGCGTTGCCACGGCGACTAAAACGGGATCTCCCAGAAAAGATCCCCAGGTGTGAGGTTCGATTTTCTGGTAGCCTGACTTCTCAAGGATCTCCTGGAAGCGTATCACATTGACCATTTGCAAATCGTTTAATTGTGCCACGTCCTGCTGCTGAATCTCCTTGTGTTCCGCATGCCAGCCAGCAAAAATAGCATAGATGTCGGCAGGCGGCAGGTCAGCAAGATCTGCGGTCAGGCTATGCGTCACCGGTCCAACAATCCCGAGATTGCTGTAACCGGTCTCTCCAAACTGGAAATGGTAGCGAATTAAGAAACAGTCAACGGGCGTTTCATATCCGGGCCAGAACTGGTTTCGCTGATCAATGCACTCTAAATCGGTTGGCGGTATTCCCATTTGCTGTTGATGTGACAGCCACAAGGCCAGTTCCCCTTCAGCTTTGGCAACGTCAGTTAAGTAGTCCGAGTCAACTTGGTCTGTCAGGTCAAGTTCGTTTGCGTAGGCAAGAGCATGCAGTCGAACCACGGGTTCGGCTGCTAATGCAATCAAGGTTTCAGTTCCTGCTGCTTCCCCCAGCTTGGCAAGTGCTGCAGCTGCCTCCACCTGCAGTCGCCGGTGGGGTAATTCCATGGTTTGTCTCAAGACGGCGATCGAGGAGGACTGGCCAATCAACGCCAGCGTATCGCAACTGGCAACCACGAGCGCCACGCTTTCAGAAATGGTTTGGCTCAGTTGTTGAACGTTGTCTTGAAGAGTCGTGGGCTGTTCCACCAGGTGTTGCAATCGCTGATTAAGGTCTCGCATCAACAACTGAAGAGAATCCAGCCTGTCGCTCGCCGGGTGTTGAGCAAAGCGCTCTTTGCGAACCAGGTAGTTGGTTAAATCCAGTGTAGTTGCTGCGACACTGGGGTGTTGGAGTGTATCAAGCAAGCGGGGGAATAAACTGTCGTAAGGAAGATCTCGGTCCTGGAAGAGGGGTGCGAAGACGACACCGACAGTGGTGGAGGATAACGGTGGGTCTGTGGAAAGCTGATCGGCGACGGCAGTTAAGCAGGCAGAATCGCCAATTTGGGTGCAGAGATGCAGCAGTTGGTGTCGGGTGTTGCTTTTACTGCCGAGTAGCTGGTACAGTTGTAAGACTGGATCGAGATAACCAGCCTGCCAGACATGCGATTGCGACAAGTGCTGAACCAGAACGGTCAGCAGATATTCCCAGACGATCTCCTGTTGACGCGAACTTGGGCCTTGCAGCTCACCAAGGTGTTCTAGCAAGTTGCCCAGAGGTACCTGGTGATCATCGAGCAGTTGCGTCCGCAACTCATGGCTCGCCTGTTGCACGTGATCCAAGTCGGGCGAGAGCTGGGTGAGTAATGTGACAAGTTCTGGCCAGGGCTGGTTCATAATGACTGAGCGTAACGCAAATAACAGAGCCTGGGGAGGCCCGGTGATTCTCCAGGAAGTGGTTGAATCCACCTTGACGCAGTTGCCGTAAAACTGCTTCAATGCGGCACTTCAGTCGCTTGCCGAAGTGACCGATTAGTGGCCTTTTACGAGGCCGACAGGAATTCTACAGGAGTGACAGGCAATCTTGACTGAGCAAGGTGAACAACCACAGCCTCAATTTGAGGATTTCGATTTATCCGATGTGATGCTGGCAGCGCTGGAACATGCAGAGTATCAGACACCGACACCGGTTCAAGCTGGAATTATTCCCGGCGCGCTCGATGGTCAAGATCTGATTGGCCAGGCCCAGACGGGTACGGGAAAAACAGCGGCCTTCGCGATTCCCATTCTTGAACAGTTGGCTCCCGAAGAGGAAATCTCCAAACCTCAGGCGCTTGTTTTGACTCCCACCCGCGAACTCGCAGTCCAAGTCTGCGGTGAGTTTGAGAAACTGGCGTACAAGCAGAAAGTACGAACCATTGCCGTCTACGGTGGCACGTCTGTTCGGGGTCAGATTGAACAGCTGAAGCGAGGTGTTCAGGTTGTTGTCGGCACACCGGGTCGGGTCTTGGATCACCTCCAGCGCCGGACACTGGATTTACGAGAAGTGTGGTGTGTTGTACTGGATGAAGCAGACCGCATGCTCGATATTGGATTTCGTCCGGACATTGAGAAGATCTTACGCCACTGCACGTGCAAGGATCGACAAACACTATTGTTGAGTGCGACGGTGCCACAGACCATTTTAGGCCTGGCAAAGCGTTACATGTATGAACCGATAACGCTGAATTTCTCACCGAAAGATGTGGCCGTCGAGACAATCGATCAGTATTACTACACGGTTGAACAACGACGCAAACTTCCCTTGCTACTGAAAATTCTCAAAGAAGAAGAACCCCATCAGTCGATCGTTTTCTGTCGTACCAAGCGTCGTACTGAGCGTGTCTACCAGCAATTAAAATCAGAGATTGGCAGCGTTTCGTGTATGCATGGTGACATGCAGCAGGGGGCACGGGATCGCGTTATGGGACAATTTCGGGAAGGGAAAGTTCGTTGCCTGGTGGCGACTGATGTCGTGGGACGGGGGATCGATGTAACGGGAGTGTCTCACATCTTTAACTTTGACCTGCCACAATCGAGTGACGATTACGTGCACCGAGTGGGTCGGACTGGACGGATGGGACGAGAAGGGGTGGCCTTTTCGTTTGTATTGCCAGATCAGGGGTCGGAGTTGACACAGATCGAACAACGAATTAATCGACTACTCAAACGAAGAGAAATGGCGGGATTCGAAGTGGGAAGTTTGCTAGAAGATGAATCGGGAAAGCCTTCCGAGCCACCCCCCCCGCCGCCGTCTTCTATGCTGCGACGACCGCGTAAACGGTACCGTCGTGGACTTTGATGCTGTCCAGGGAACCGTCCCAGTGAATGGCGCCGCGGATTCTGACCGGGAAGCGCTAATCAAACTCGCACGATCAGGCTCGCTGGTTTAAAATGCATTAGTTGATGCCAGCGAACAACGGGAGCAGCATGCGAGTGCTATTGTTCAAATCACTCTCCAGGATGACAGCGTTCGTGATGATCTGTCTGTTGATGGCAGGTTGTGCCGCTGAAGAGTCACCCCCTGCGAAGGGGAAGTCAATTGCTGCCAAATCGCCTGCTGCTGGCTCTCGAAATCAGTCTCCAGAGAAAGAGTCACCACCGAGCTTACAGGAACCACCTCCAACGCGTGTGGCAAAACCAGCTGAACCGGTTGAAGAGCCGGAGGCTCAGCGCGCTCCACCTGCGTCAGCGTTACCCGTCAGGTTTGCCGGCTTGCAGGAAGCGCTCGAAGGTACTCCGCTCGATGAGGAACGGATTAAGGCTCACGGGATCCGCCAGTTGTCGGGAAAGCACTTGACGTTGTACACGGATTTACCTCGCCATCCGGCGATTGAGGAGTTACCGACGGTTTTTGATTTGGCCAGTCCCCAGTGGGCTGGCTACTTCCAGGTACCTGCTGAAAAAGTTGCCGACTGGCATGTCATTGGTCGGCTCATGAAAGACAAGACACGTTTCCAGAAAGCGGGTTTGTTACCAGAGAGTCTGCCTTCCTTTGGCCATGGATTTAATTACGGAAATCATTTATGGGTCCATGACCAGGCAACGGATTATTATCGGCGACACCTGTTGCTGCACGAAGGGACCCATGGCTTCATGCAGACCTTTCTGGGTGGTGCCGGACCACCCTGGTACCGAGAAGGAATGGCGGAGTTACTGGGAACTCATCGTTGGGCCGAAGGAAAGCTGCAGCTGAAGTATTTTCCAAGAGACAAAAAGGAAACGCCCGGCTGGGGCCGCATCAAGATTATCAAGGATGAAGTTGCCGCTGGCCGTGGAGTGATGTTGCCGAAAGTACTGCGTTTCCCCCCGACGGCACATCGTCAAGTGGAACCCTATGCCTGGTGCTGGGCAGCGGCTACGTTCTTTGACAGCCATCCGCAGTACCAACAGCGGTTTCATCAATTGCAGAAGGAATCGAGCGAATTGAGCGATCTTTTTTCGGACCGCTTTTACGAGCGATTGAAAGATCAGTGGCCGGAGGTTCGGGATCAATGGCAGTGGTTTGTGCTTAATATGGAATATGGGTTTGATGTCCAGCGGGAAGCGATTGATCCCAAACCTGTGACGCCTTTGACCGAGAAGGTCGTGGAACTGGAAGTTCGTGCTGATCGCGGCTGGCAATCGACAGGCCTGCAACTGGCAGCCGGCTCGCAGGTTGAAATCGTGGCGGCCGGTCGCTACCAGATTGCGACCGAGCCAGACATTTGGTGGTGTGAGCCCAATGGCGTCACCATCCACTATTACCGTCAGCGCCCGTTGGGAATGCTGTTAGCTGCTGTTAATGGACCAAGTCCCACGGGACTGACCCGCCTTGCGAACTTGCAGTCCATTGGTCTGGCTGGCAAAGTCAACACGGCACAAGGAGGAGTTTTGTTCTTGCGCATCAATGAATCTGGTGCGAATTTGGCGGATAACAAGGGGGCCTGCACAGTCAGAATTAAAATGACCTCCGAAGACTGAAGGTTCTTTAGCCGGTAGCCTGGTTATCATCCCTGATTGACGAAAACGCCACCAAGTCCAACAATGCAGACCTGCTCTTCGCGCCAGCGGTTTTCCTCGCTCGCCAGCGGGATAAGGGCATTAAAGGAGTTGCCAGAGGGACGGGAGAATGAATGGAATGAATTCAATACAGAACAAAGATCCTCAAGTGTGGGCTGCGATTGAGGCCGAACAGCAGCGCCAGCGGCAGGGTTTAGAGATGATTGCCAGTGAGAACTACACCAGTCCCGCGGTGATGGAGGCGACTGGGAGTGTCTTGACAAATAAGTATGCCGAAGGTTACCCGGGACGGCGTTATTATGGTGGCTGCGAACATGTTGATATCGTAGAAGAACTGGCTCGCGAACGGGCTTGTGAATTATTCGGAGCCGAATTTGCCAACGTGCAGCCCCATTCCGGCTCCCAGGCCAACATGGCAGTCTATTTGAGTACGCTTGAACCAGGTGATGTTGTGCTGGGTCTGGACTTGGCCCACGGTGGACACCTCACCCATGGCATGAGATTGAATATTTCGGGGAAACTTTACGAGTTTCATTGCTACGGAGTGACTGCCGATACTCATCGGATTGATTTCGACCAGGTTGCCCAGTTAGCCAGGGAACATCGGCCAAAACTCATTGTGGCGGGTGCCAGTGCTTATCCACGCGAAATACCGCATCCTAAATTTGCCGAGATTGCCGAAGAGGTAGGAGCGAAACTGTTTGTTGATATGGCACATTATGCTGGACTGGTAGCAGCTGGATTGCATCACAACCCGGTTGAAGTTGCTGATTTTGTCAGCACCACGACTCACAAGACATTGCGTGGTCCACGTGCCGGACTGGTACTCTGCAAGCAGGAATATGCGAAGGAGATAAATCGCAGTGTCTTTCCTGGATTGCAAGGGGGACCTTTAATGCATGTTGTAGCAGCCAAGGCCATTTGTTTTGGCGAAGCGCTTCAACCAGAATTCAAAGAGTATGCCCAGGCAGTCATTGACAACGCCCGCGTGCTTGGTGAAGCGCTGGCTCAGGGAAACTTGAAATTGATCAGTGGCGGAACCGACAATCATTTGCTGCTGGTCGATGTCACGGGTCTCGGTATTGGCGGTAAACTGGCGGAAGCCTGTCTGGATCAATGTGGCATCACGGTCAACAAGAATATGATTCCGTACGACGAGCGCAAGCCAGTTGATCCGTCCGGAATCCGAATAGGGACTCCAGCATTGACTACCCGCGGCATGGGGCCGGATGAAATGCGTCGTATTGCCGACTGGATATTGGAAAGCCTCAATCACCCGGAAGATGAAACAGTCCGCGAACGTATTCGTCAAGAAGTCTGTGAACTGGGAGATCAATTTCCCGTGCCCAGCGATGCCTGTGATTCGATGGTTAGAGGATAAACAAGTATGGCTAGTAACAACAAGATTCTGATCGCGGATGATAACCAGGCAAATTGTGAACTGCTGGAAGCCTATTTGGCGACCGTAGATTGTGAAGTTCAGGTGGCAGTCGATGGACAGGATGCACTCGACAAGGTTGCTCAATTCGAACCCGATTTGATCCTGCTGGACGTGATGATGCCCAAGCTCAGTGGTTTTGAAGTGTGCGAGACACTCAAAAAAAATCCAGCGACACGTCGCATTATGGTACTCATGGTGACCGCTTTGAATGAACGGGGCGATATTGAGCGAGCAGTCCAGGCGGGTACCGATGACTTTCTCTCTAAACCGGTCAATCAAGTCGAGCTGATAAAACGGGTTGAGAACATGCTGAAATTGAAAGATGTAACGGATGAGGTCAATCGATTGCGCTGTTACATTGAAGAAATGGAAGCGTCTGCAGGACCCCAAC
>JAYGDG010000129.1:0-7926 GCA_046583015.1 Pirellulaceae bacterium
CAAGAGCCACGCTTTCTGCAATTGCTCGAGAAGGTGACTGCGGCCGGACGTTTCCTGCAGTTGGCGGCCCTGATGGAAGATACCCGCACGCAACATGTGCAGCACCAGGCGGCGGATGTTGACCTGGAGCCACTGCCCGCATTGCTCGATCGCCTGGGCCGGGCCCGCGTGCAAATTTTGAATTGGCGTCCGCGTGCGGCACTGCTGGAAAAACTGGCAAAGACTCCAGGCATCTTTTTTGACACGGCCCGCGCGGAGGGGACCGACGGGGTTCCGCAACTGGTTGAAAAGGTTGGTAAGGATCGCGTCATGTTTGGTAGTCATGCTCCATTTCTGATACCCGAAGCGGCCCTGATTCGTGTTCACGAATCGTCGCGGTTATCCGAATCGTCATTAAGGACGCTGCTGGCAGCAAACGCCCGGCGGCTGGCGGGGAAGGGCGACTGATGGATAACGCTACCTTGCGACTTGGATTGCCGACGTCGGCGCAATTGACGCAATACCGCATCTGGGATTCTTACTTTACCCCCTCGCATTCCTACCCGGGTTCCGATGGGACTAGTAGCCTGGTCCGGGAAATCGAGCGATCGTTGCCGGCTATCAAGAAGGGCCAGTTCGAGAAGCTCTGTTACTTTCCCCACGTCGGGATTGGAACGACGACTGACAAGGCACTCGAAAAGAGACTGCGTGCAGAACCGGAGTTGATCTTAAAACCGCTCGAGCGTTGGCCCAAGCTGCTGATGGGGATGATTCAGCTCAATGTTAACGATGTGGCTGCTTCCCTGGCTGCTCTGGATCGCTGGTTGCGGGATGGTCCGATGCTGGGTGTCTATTTTAGTGGCAGTGGCCCGGGGGCAGCGACGTGTTCCGACAAGAACGTGTTGCCACTGGTGGAGCGGATTGCCGAGTTGCAGGGAGTGATCATGCAACACACCTGGTTTATCACGGGTGGGAAGGACAGGCCTGGGCAAACCACGCCCGCGGAGCTGGCAGAGTTGGCAGCCAAGTTTCCGAAGCAGAAATTCCTCTGTGCCCATGCTGGGGGTGAATGGCAGAAAGGGATTCGTGCCGTCCGGGACCAGCAGAACATCCTGGTGGAGACTTCGGGATTTGATGCCACGGCCGGTTTTATTGAGATGGCGGTTCGTGAGCTAGGTGCCGGGCGTATCGTCTTTGGCAGTCACTTGCCCTCCCGTTCACTGGGAACTGAACTGGGAAAGATCGTCGGTGCCGAGATCAGCGAGCGCGACAAGCGGCTGATTCTGGGTGAGAATTACCGCAAGCTGTTGCAGCCGATTCTGGAGCAGCAGAAGAAAAAACAGGGTTGAGTGATTTGCGGCGGCGCTGCGGCGATTTAAAAAGTTGACTCACCTGTTGAAGTCGATCCCAAGTAACTTGCCTGCTCGTTCTTGAGTTTTCGAGCCAGTCGCACTGCCATTACCAGGGAAATGATCAGCACCAGCAGGACCGTTCCCAGGCAACCAAGTACGAACATGGCATCAGCATTGGAGAAGACCGGCGTACCGTCGGCGGTTTGACTAATGCCTCCGCCGAATCGTTTCATCATCACAAACAGAGGGATATCGTATAGGCTGTGCAGCAGCATCGGTACAAACCAGGCAGTGAACAGCAGTTGCCCTCGGTGGGCGGGTGCGAACCGAGCCCGACCGCAGTAGTAGCCCATGATAGCACCGACCGCGGCATGCATCGGCACTGCCGTCAGTGCACGACCGATTGCCATGTGGAGCCCGCCCTGGGAAACGTAGAGCACGTTTTCCAGGGTAGCGAAGCCGAGCGAAGCGGTCACGCCGTAGACCAGGCCATCCATCGGCTCGTCAAATTCACTGTGCCGCATACAGTAGAAGAGGATGACGGTGAACTTGAAAAATTCTTCGGGGATACCGGCCGACAGACACCCCATGGCAATCCCATAGGCATAGGGGTCTTCCAACCGGTTGGCAACGTAATAAAGCATGGGTAACGCTACGCAGAGCACCGGGATAATGGTGAGGATTCCCAGGAAAAACGTGGTGAAGATGACACGCGGCGGTTCCGGGTATTTGTCTTTGCTGTAGAAGTACCACAACAGCAGTAAGGACGGCAGGACGGCCGCCGGGACGGTAATGTAGAGATTGTTCACCCTGGTCTGCCTCCAAATATTTTGATGGTCAGCTACCGGCGTATGAGTCTTGGAGAGTTTAATGCATCCTGGTCTTTGGGGCCACTCCCCGGGTACCACGAAGCCAACTGTCTTTTTCATCTGCTGACTCCCAAAACAGACCTGTTGCCTTTCGACCTGCCACCAAACCTGCGGTAGTCACTGCTTCTGCGGGTGTCTGATTAAGACCTGCCTGGGATAGTGTTTGTGTTGTTTCTCAGGGCCTCGCTGCGACTTTTTGTCGTTGCGAAAGGGGGATATTTACTGTTGAAAAGTCCAGTAAAAGAACTGATACTAGAGAAGTTCATCTATTTCCTTTTTAGCCTTAGGAGTCCTCCTGTGAGACAACACTCAGACAAGAGGCGAGGGTTTACCCTGGTCGAACTATTAGTCGTGATTGCCATTATTGGTATCCTGGTGGCCCTGCTTTTACCGGCTGTACAAGCGGCACGCGAAGCGGCTCGCAAGATGAGTTGCGCTAACAATCTCAAGCAGATCGGGATTGCGTTGCACAACTACCATGAAAGCAACAACACGTTGCCGTACAGCGGCGGTTTTGCCTGGACACGACAATCCAATAACGGGCATCGTTGGAGCGCAGCTCAACGAGGTAGCGTGCTGGTTGACTTGCTTCCTTATATGGAGTTGGACACCATCTTCAATAACCTTGACATGGAAAGCCCTGCTGTTACCGGGATCGACAGCACCCGTACAGGTGGCTGGTGGTGGTACCAGGTGAACCCGACCACTGGGGCGCAATACCGTTCGGAAATTATTCCGGGGTTTCTTTGCACTTCGGCTGCCGTCGACCCCTACCTGAATCAGACGAACCATAAAACCGGTAAGACAGTCTCCTGCTACGGAATGTCAATTGGCGCGTCATTAATGAATTCGCGGGGTAACTGGTGCGTTGATTACCCGGGTAACGTATTCGGTACTGGACCGGTCCACCGTGCCAACCAGGCGCTTGGTGCCAAGGTTTCGGGAGTCTTTTCTCGTGGACATTGGGGTTCACGCTTCCGCGACATTACCGATGGTACCAGCCAGGTGATCGCCATGGGGGAAATTCTTCCCAACAAGGGTTATCATCATCGCAACGGCTGGATGCACTGGAATTCCCTCTTTACCGCCACCACGAGTCCGGTCAATTATCCAATTATCGGGCGGGGAGACCGTGGGTATATCAACAACGATGGTGGCCCAAAGAACTGTCATCACTGGAGAAACTTGCAAACCAGCCAGGGTTTCAAGTCGCAACACAAGGGTGGAGCCCAGTTCGTGTTTGCTGATGGTTCGGTTCATTTTATCCCCGAAACCATCGATTACTTGACCTACCAGCGGCTCGGTTGTCGTCGTGACGGCGATCCGCTCGGCGATGGCTTTGAACCCTAAGCCTGCCAGAGTTGATTTTCGAGTGTAACTTGACGGGCCGTGCTTCCTGACAGAAGTGCGGCCCGCTTTTTTGCTGGTAGTCAGGCAGTTGTCTTCACGGACAATTTTTGTCGACGACCCAGCAGGGGTTACCTTCTGGATCGCTAAAACCACCGAACCAGAATTCGCCGTTCTTGTCGAACGAGGGTCCGAACGTGATGGCACCACCCACCTGTTCGAGATGCGCAAAGAACTCCGCCAAGTCATCCACCTCGAACTGCAGAATGACCGTGTTCTTGCTGCGGTCGACCGGCACAACTCCCATCTCTTTGGCGTCCACAATGCCAATCTTGATTCCCGAGGGGGTTTTCAAGGTGCAGTAATGGTAGTCGTCCTCGAAGAGGTCGGTGACTGCAAAGCCCAGCCCGTCCCGGTACCAGGCGACAAGTGCATCGAAGTCGGTTGCCAGGATCACCGTCTCACGAGGACGAATTTCAATCATCTGGTATGTCCTCGGGGCAGACGCCTCCTGGCATCGATGAATATTCCCTAACCGTTTTCATTTTGCTTCATGGATTCCGGTGTGGGTAAATTCATCACGTTCACGATGATCAGCAGAATTCCCAGCACGATCACCAGGATGGGAATCTCTTTCTCAATCGACAGCCTCTCTGTCTGCCGCAAAACGGAACAGATGGAGGCGATGATCAGGAACGGGCCGACCACACCTTTTAACTTGTCGACCGTGCCGATCACAAGCATCAGGATGCCAACGACGGCGAGTCCGCCAGTCCAAAGCCAGTCCACACGGGGAACAACACCCTGAACATTAAGCAGCCAGCCGATTCCAACCACGATCGTTAGGATCGGGACCACGTATTGCTTGCCATTCTCAGTCATGCAGATTTCCTTTCAGCCAAGAGCTTGTGGAGCTGACGGGTTGTTTTTTTGTCAGCGAGCGTCGCAAACCGCAATATAGTGATTTACCCACGGTTTGTCGCCTTTACTTGAATCCGGAGGTGTGGATTTATTCCTGCCTCTGGACAGCCGGAGAAGACCGTTATATGAAGAGGAACGTCATGGGGGTTTTCAGCGGCTGACACTTATTCAAATGGTAAACCATGCACACGATACTCCTGGCAGATGTGACCGGGGTGATCATTGGAATGGGTATCTTTACTGCCATCTTCCTGGTGGTCACGATCATTCAAAGCAGTCGGCAGGTTAAGGGCCTGGAAAAGAAGGTTGCCGAACTCAGGGAGAAAGCGTCCCGTGAGGATTTACCCGGGAGCCTGTCTGTCGGGGACAGGACGACAGGCAATAAAAGCCCGCCACGTGATGACTAGCCGGGCTCAGTGGCAGTGCTTAAACTACGGTTTGTCCTTGCTACACGCCTTCCCTGAATTCCAGGAAAAAACCGATGAGAATCCTTTTGCTTCTGCTCCTGGTTGCCTGCAGCATGCCAATTGCTGACATCGTGGCTGCCGAACCGATCCATGTGCTGGTCTGGGATGAGCGGCAACCGCGCCAGTCGCAAGCCTATAGTAACTTTCTGGGGAACGAGATTGCAGCCAGGCTCAAGGCTTCGTCGAAAGACTTTGAGTTGCGTTCGGTATCGCTTGCGGATCCCGAACAGGGACTGTCCGCAGGTAACCTGGAGTGGGCCGACGTGATTGTCTGGTGGGGACACGTGCGGCAGAGTGAAGTAAGCATGGAAAATGCCGAACGAATTATTGACTACGTACGCCGCGGTGACTTGGATCTGATTTCTCTGCATTCAGCTCACTGGGCGCGGCCGTTTATGGTCGCGATGAACTGGCGCAGTATCGAAGACGGCAAAAAACATTTTGCCAAGACGGCCAAGGGCAAGAAGTATTCCTTTGAAACGGTCAATCCTCCACGAGAACGAACGGTCCCCATACATGACAGCCTGTTGACCCCTGCTTATTTTGGTTACAAGAAAAACCAAAACGCCTATCATGGCGTGATTCATTTGCCATGGTGCTGCTTTCCGGATTACCGGCCCGATGGCAAACCGAGTACGATCACGGTCAAGTTACCGAAACACCCGATTGCCAAGGGACTGCCGGCGAAGTTCCAGGTGCAGCAAACCGAGATGTACAACGAGCCATTTCATGTTCCCGACCCGGACCAGGTGGTTTTTGAAGAGACCTGGCAGTTAGGTGAGCGTTTTCGTAGTGGGATGGTCTGGAATATTGGCAAAGGGAAGGTCTTTTACTTCCGTCCCGGTCACGAAACCTATCCCGTTTTCAAACAGGCCGAGATGATCAAGGTAATCGACAACGCTTGCCGCTGGCTGGCCTCAGAAGGGTGATTACTGCTGAGCGCAGCAGTCCCGGTTACCAGTCGGCATCATTGCCGTGTTTTTTCTTTTGCCAGGGCTTGGCTTTGTCAGCAGCCATCATGACCACGCGCGGGTCAAAGCGGGCCACGATCTCAACCAGGTCCTGCTGGGCAGCCATGATCGCTTCGATCTCTTTATAGACGCCCGGCACTTCATCGGCCCCTGCCTGTAAAATTCGAATACCCTCCTTTTCCAGGTTCTTCTTGGTGGCCTGGAAATCAAAGGTTTCCCTGGCTTTCTTGCGACTCATGCAGCGCCCAGCACCGTGAGAGGCAGACTGGAGGCTGTCGGGATTGCCCCGCCCACGAACGACGTAACCAGGGGTTCCCATGCTCCCTGGAATAACACCCAGCTGCCCTTCCGCTGCCGGTGTGGCTCCCTTGCGGTGCACGATGAGCGTTTCCCCCTGGTGCTCTTCTTTCCAGGCAAAGTTGTGGCTGTTGTAGACCGAACCGAGGATTTCTGCCCCGACGAGCCGGCTCACGTTGCGGTGGATCAGGTCATGGTTGGCCCGCGCATACTGACCCATCAGGGTCATTGCTTGCCAGTACTCCTGTCCCGCCTGGCTGTCGAGACTGAGCCATGTTAACCGCTGACGAATGAGCTTTTCATAGCGCTGGGGCGTTTGTTGGCGGGCGATTTCACTATAGAAATCGCAGACCGAAAGCCCCACGCCACGACTTCCACTGTGACTCATCAATGCCACGTACTGGCCCGGTTCCACGCCCAGTCCGTTATCGGAGTTGTCGATAGTGAGCAAACCGTACTCGACAAAGTGATTGCCACCTCCGGAAGTGCCGAGCTGTCGCCAGGCCTTGTCTTTCCTGGTTTTGGTGACGTCGCTAACGGTCCAATCGTCGTCCATGACCTCGTGCTGCTGCCGTTTCTTGAACTCACAGCCAAGCCCAAAACGTGTCCCGTCCCACAAGGAACGGTCCAGCTGCTCCGAAGTCCAGGGTTTCTTGTCAGGGACAGGCAGATCCAGCACGGACAATTGCATCGAGCAGCAAATATCGACACCGACCACGTAGGGACTAATCGTGTTGCGGGTAGCAAAGACCGTTCCAATGGGAACGGCGTAGCCCAGGTGTGCGTCTGGCATGAGTGCCGCGGCGACGGCATCTGGCATAGAGCAGGCCAGTTCCAGCTGGTCACGCGGAGCCTGCTCAATGTACTGAGAGCCCCACGTTCTGTAGTGAATCGGTTCCGGCCACTGGAATTCTCGGTGTTCGACCAGTGCAGTGGCCAGATCAGCGAAGTGACGGTCATTGGTAAACTTCTCGGGTTCGTTCACAATGGACCGGATCAATCGCTTGAAGTTGCGCTGGGAGCCTGTTTTGGCGGACTCCTGGGATACCAACTGGATAGCTGCGATCGCCAATTGGATACATTCCGGCGGCACCCCGATCTTTTTCAGTTGGGCCGTATTGATGTTAAGCTCCTTGCCGCAGTTATTCTACTGAGAAGCCGTAGAGGAAGGCCCTTTTCAGCTGGAAGCGAATTCGCCGCGCACTCGCTGGCAGTGGTTTAGCCGCTTTCCATTTCACGATCAAGTTATCATGATCCCCTCTAATTGGCAGGCAGTCAGCGGCCGAGAATCCCTGCAACACGTTCCCGCCTCCATCGAGGATGGCCACGCGGAGTTCCCCCTGCGGGCGCGTTACCAGGTTCACATGCAATTGCTTGCCAGCAAGGTTTCGGAGCGTCGTGGTGGCAGTTCCCACGTAGGGACCGCCAATGGCCGGAGCCAATGCCCACAAACGGCCACTCTTCCAGGTGGCTCGGCAGAGTGCACTGTAATTGGGTAATGAACTGGACTGGCGGCTTAGTCGCTCGCCACGGGCCTTCAGCTTGCGCGGCCCTGACTGCTTCGTGTTAAACAGGTCTCCATGCAGCGATTCGTTGCCTGCGTAATAGACGTGCAAGCGATTGCCATCGATCACCGGGCTGTGCATTGGCCAAATCATCCCTCCGCCAAAGTCTCCCAGCGGCGGGTTCGGTAAAGCGGCCCGACGATCCGGTCGCCACCAGT
>JAYGDG010000164.1:0-6996 GCA_046583015.1 Pirellulaceae bacterium
TACCACAACAACGGAAACTGGCTTTCCTTGAAAGAAGGGCCACATCTGAAGGAGACGGAAATCCTCGCCAGTTACGACACACCGGAGAAAAAACCTCACCAGGGAGCAGCCATCTGGGCTTACAAAATCAACCCGGCCAGCGGACGAATCGTGAATATCGGTTCACATCCCGAGGGCATAACAAGCGGTGAACGCCTGGCGTTGACCGAAGCCTGTTTCATGTATGCTCTAGATGGGACGGGACAGCCTAAAATCAAGGGAAGCCTGGTTAATGGTGAAGTTCGTTCCATGAACCAGCAAACAACTGACAAGAACCCCGCCTTTACCAAGATTGGTGATCGGCAAACGCATCATTTCCGATTTGATGTCGCCAGCGGCCGCCAGCCTGTCCAAATTGAGCTGACGGGACAGGAAGGATTTGATCTCCATCTCTCCCTGCAGTCGCAAATCCCTTCCCCGGAATCTGCCGCAATGCTGCGAAACAGTTCGCCAGGCTGGTACAAGAAATTGAAGACGCGCTTATCGCCCGGCACCTGGTACATCAGCGTACACTGCGCAACCACGGTTGAAGCAACCAAAGACGAGTCGGGGGAGTACTACAAGTACGACGGACCGATTGAAGTCCTCAACGGTGTCCAATACCAGTTAAAGGCAACTCAGCGTCGCAGCGGTTTGCGACGTCGTCAGTAGCGTGAGTTATGGCCGAGCTTTTTGACGTTCTCTGGCGCGAATCGAATCGACATCGGTTTCCGGGATCGCCGTTTCCCACTCAATACCCAGTTGGTGCCCGAGTTGCAGATGCTGCCGATGGCTCTTGGCGTAGGGCTGGAAATCCTTGATTGCTTTCGCCAGCGCCGTTTCGATATCGGCATCAGTCGCACTGGCATCCAGTTGAGCAACCACCTTCCCGGACAAGCCAAAGGCATCTGGTTCGACCAGGAGAATTGCCGAGGAATCGTTGGCACCGGCCAATGCCTTGAGATCCGTTCGCTTGACCGTTGACGCATAGACGAACTGGCCGGCAAGTTTTTCGCTCCAGGCCTTCTTGAGCAATTTCTGGTTGACTTCATTCAGTTGCTCTTCGGATGACGCCACGGTTACCACCAGTGGTCGGTTATCACAAGCCGCTACATTGAGCGCCACGTCCACTTTCTTCAATTGCGGCAGATGGGTATCACTGAGGGCATTTTGGGATGCCCGCGGATACTGCGCCGCCAAGCGACTCATCTGCGACGCCATCTGGCTTGCATTGGAAAACGCGAACTGGGGAGACCGACCGGGACGAACAAGTTTTTTCTTGCCGTCCGGTGCCAGGATACAAAACACGGTGTTGGCCAGTACACCGCCCTTACCCAGGAAAATCGTCTCCATGTACTTTGCTTCTTCCTTACTCTCGTAAGTCGCCAGTCGGATGCAGACGAACTTGCGCGAGGCGGCTACGACAGCACTCGAAGACAGGAAACTCCTGTCCATCCCCTGCTTGCCCGGTCACCAGACACCGGGAACGCCTAAACAGTGCGGAGCTCCCGACACCAGTAGGATGGGCCGCTCACTACGTTTCGCTTCATTAAGTCCTTGCTGCAAATCACCATACCAGGCAATGCGAGCAGGGGGATTATCCTCGGCATTTAAAGGCAAGGTCCAGCAAATCAGAGCCGTCATCAGCCCACAGAGAATATTCTTGGTCATTTGTTTAAATCCTCTAGAAACCTGAAGCACTTCAGGCAAAGAAGTACTTCAGGCAAAGTCGTCAAGGCCCAGGTTTATTAACCCTCGAGGGAACAAATAGTTTCGCCAAGGTTTGCATGCCAGTGAAGTGGCCTACAGTCCGGGCCACTACTTCAACTGCAACAACTCGACTTTGCGGAATTCAACCGGATGACTTTCCGATTGCAGTGAAATATAGCCGCTTTCGAGCAGGACCTTATCGCCCTTGATGAGCTTCTTGGCATCTGCATCGCGCGGATCCAATTGGGGTTTATCGTACTGTAAGACAACCTTGCCATCGAGAATATGCTTGACCACTTCGCCACCACGAACTTCCACTTCCACGGTTACCCATTGATCTCCACGGTAAGTCTCTGACTTGGAAGTCGTGCAGTGCCGTGTGACCAGTTTCTTGTCCATCACCACGTTGGTTCCGGGTGTGCAGAGATTGGCCGTCGTGCGGTCACCCGCTTCCTTGCCACCGAGCAATTGGACTTCGATAGAAACGGGAAAATCCTGGTCTTTTCTCATCGATTCCGGTGCCTGGCAATGCAACATGATACCACTATTACGAAAAGCCCAACCGGGTCCACCAGGAACCTGTTTTCCCAGGAATCGATACTCGACACGAATTCGGTAATGCGAGAAACTCTGCTCGTGGAAAATGTGGCCGAACTTATTGCCAAAGTCCTGGTACTTTTCATAACCGACCTGCATCGCGCCATCTTTAACACGAAAGGTGTTACCAAAGTTATCGTTGAGTTCATGCCCCTTAATCTTAACTTTCCAGCCGGTCAAGTCTTTGCCATTAAAGAGCTGGATCCACTTCGCAGCGGAGGGTTTCTCCTCGGCTGACAGTACAGTAAATGGCATCACTACGAACAAACTAACAAGAATCGCCCGGATCGTTTTATGCATCATCGGCTCACTCAGGAAAAAGCGGGGAAGCGTGACTGGAATCTGTTTCAACAGACATGACCACCGAGATCACTCGAGGCAATCATTCTATTGTGACATCTTCTGTAGAGAAAACCAGCCTGAAATGGGCGAAAAGAAGCTCGCCGGCTAATCAGGTGGGAGTTGCAAGACCCTCTTTTTGCTTCTTCAGTTCCGCGATCAGTTCTTCCTGAATCTGGGCGGGCACACGTCGGTGATTGTGCAACTCCATGGTAAAGGAACCTTCACCGCGCGTCATGCTGCGCAAGTCGGTGGCGTAACCAAACATCTCCGCCAGCGGCACTTGGGCATCGATCACGACAACGTTGTCCCGCAATTCGTTTGAAAGCATGATACCGCGCCGACTGTTGATATCTCCGGCGATGGTACCCTGAAAGGACTCGGGACATTCGATGGCAAGCTGCATGATTGGCTCGAGCAAGATCGGGCGTGTCTTGGGAAACGTTTCCCGAAAGCAACCTTCGGCACAGTTTTGAAAAGCCTTGTCACTGCTGTCCACCTCGTGGTAGGAACCATCTTCCAGCACCACTTTGAGACCAATGACGGGAAACTCAGCAACTGGCCCTTTGGCCAGGCAACGACGAAATCCCTTGTCAATGGAAGGTATATATTGCTTGGGAATTCGCCCGCCGACAATACTCTCTTCGAACTGATAGGGCTCGTCCATTTTAAACGGGATCGGTTCCATCTGGCCAACAATGTGGGCGTACTGTCCTGAGCCGCCTGTCTGTTTCCTGTGTTTATAGTTGAATTGCACGAGTTTCCCGGGGGCTTCCCGATAGCTTACCTTCGGTGCTCCCGATTCAACGGCCACCTTGTATTCGCGACGAATCCGTTCCAGGTAAACTTCCAGGTGCAATTCACCCATTCCCGCGAGCAGCATTTCACCGGTTTCATTATCGTGAGTAACCCGTAGCGTGGGATCTTCCTTGCGAAACCGGGCCAGGGCTTTGCCTAGTCGATCTGCATCGTTTCGATTGGTGGGCCGAATGGCAATTTCGATCACCGGTTCGGGAACAAACATGTTCTCCAGAGTGCAAAACTCTTTCTCGGCAGCATAGGTGTCACCACTGCCCGCATCGATTCCCATCACCGCAACGATATCGCCAGCTACAGCAGTCTCTATCTCCTCACGTTTATCAGCATGCATCCGGAACAAGCGGCTAAACCGTTCGCGTCGCCCGGTTCGCTGGTTCACGTACGTGCCACCTCGTTCAATCGAACCCTGGTAAAGTCGCAGGTAGGTAAGCTGGCCAAACGCTTCATCCACGATCTTAAATGCCATGCCTACAAACGGCTCGTCGGGATCCGTTTTTAAAGTGATCTCCGACTCGTTTTCGTCAAAGCTCATGGCCGTCATTTCCCGAACCAGTGGCGACGGCAAGTAATCGACAATGGCATCCAGCAGCAACTGAACTCCCTTGTTGCGATAGGCGGATCCCATGAACACAGCGGCCGTATCCTGCTGCTGGACTGCCTCCCGGGTGACCTGTCGGATTAAATCTATTTCGACTTCCTGTTCGCTAAGCAGTTTTTCCATCAACAAATCACTGTACATCGCCAGCTTCTCAAGCATCTGGTTACGGGCACTGGCCGCTTCAGTGGCAAGCTCTTCAGGAATCTCATCATGTCGCAAGATCTCACCATCATGACCTTCAAAATAAACCGCTTGCATGGTGACCAGGTCGATCAGGCCACGAAACTCTTCCCCCAACCCGATGGGCAACTGCATCAGGATCGTGTCACAGGCGAGTTTGTCCTGGACTTCCTGGCAGACTCTTAGCGGATCCGCACCGGTTCGATCCAGTTTATTAATAAAGATTAAGCGCGGAACACGATAGCGTTTAATCTGCCGATCAACAGTTAACGATTGAGATTGAACTCCACCCACGCTGCGCAGAACAAGAACCGCACTGTCGAGCACTCGAAGACTGCGTTCGACTTCAACGGTAAAGTCAACGTGGCCGGGCGTATCAATCAGGTTAATGGCGTGATCCTTCCACTGCACGCTGGTGGCTGCACTGGTAATCGTAATACCACGTTCTTTTTCCAGTTCCATGTGATCCATGGTGGCGCCAGAACCATTGCCGTGCACCTCGTGCATCTTGTGGATCCGACCGGCGTAAAACAGAATCCGCTCACTGAGCGTCGTTTTCCCCGAATCGATGTGGGCCGAAATTCCAATGTTTCTCAGGTTCTTAATATTCATCCGTCTGCACACTTCAACAAAAGCAACCAAGGTTCGTGTTCACCGTCAAGAATGATTCGCCCACGCGAAGGACTCACAGACCGATGACTTTGTCACAAGCACATTACAGGCAACATCCAGTCATCTCATTCACCAGCCCGTTTCTCTTCAACTCTTGCAAATATCCAGTACGACAGTCACAAGAGTTCGCAGGAGAAAACAGGTAGTATGACAAGCAAGGCAGGTTTCTTCTTGCCAATCCTGCTGAGGTAGGAAGAAACCTATCCTAGTTGAATCGGCAAGGAAGTAAAAGGGGCATCACTGAAAGTTAAGATTGCCGGAAAAAGACCGACTTTCAGCCCCCTTTCGGGGCTGTCTTGAGGGCTGATCGAGGCAAGTTTCCTTTTAGCCCGCGGCAGCCTCTGGCTGCTTGAATTGGAAGCCTCAGACGACTAGGCTTAACGGTGTTCTGTTCGCAGGGATGCTGTTCTTCGCAACGCTGGTGCCTGAGAGACTGGTTAGCCGGCTACTACGACAATCCAAACTTCATCGAGTTTCAATCTACCTGAAAGGACCATACCATGCGGCGATTGATTTCAAGTTGTTTTGTGCTGGCAACAGCTTTGGCTGTTTGCGTAACAACGCAGGCTCAAGACAAGAAAGACCACGACCATGATCATGCTGACATTGCTCCCAACGGAGCGGTCTGCCGAATTCGCACTACCAAGGGAAACAAGGTCTTCGGAACCCTGACGCTGAAGCAGAAAGATGGCCACGTCTTGATCAGAGGTAGCGTCCGTGGACTGACCCCAGGAGAACATGGATTCCATATTCACCAGTTTGGTGACACGCGCGGCAACGACGGTAAAGCGACCGGTGGTCATTTTAACCCGAAGGGACACAAGCACGCTGGACTCGATAGTAAAGAGCGGCACGTAGGAGACTTCGGGAATATCACTGCCGATGCGGAAGGCGTCGCAAAAGTGAATATCAAGGCAGAAGGACTTTCGCTCTTTAGCGTAATCGGTCGAGCCTTTGTCGTTCACGGTGGCAAAGATGACTTGAAGAGTCAGCCATCAGGAGCAGCAGGACCGCGAGTTGGCACCGGCGTTATCGGTATTGCTGGTCCGCTACTGCCCAAGCCGGCTGCTAAACCGGCTGCTAAACCGGCCAAATAATTTGTCCAGAAGTCGTTCAAGAGATCGTGCTGGTGAGTTTCGACTTGCCAGCACGGTTTTTTTTTGAATTCAGCAGACTGTAGGCCCAAAGTGCTATTGAACTGAACTATTAGGTACAGTCCAATACGGGTGTCTGTTAGCTTGTTTTTTCACCTCGTGTGCGGTAAACAGGTTTCTCGACCCCCGTTTTGTTGGGTACTGGATATCACCCAACCGCAAAGTGAGTAACAAGCGCTTATGACACGCAGTTCCAAAGATCTGCTACTGGCAAGCAAAGAATATGCCGTTGAGCGTCGATGGTTAAGTTGGTGGCATCTTGCTTCCACAGTAATCATTTATGCTGTTCTGTTCGCCGTTACCTGCTTGGACTTGCCGATTGCGGTCCGAATCGTAACTAGTGTTCTATCTGGACTTGTGCTGGTACGGGTGTTCATTCTCTATCATGATTTTGAGCATGGTGCGATTCTCAAGGGATCACGCTTGGCAGCGGCCATTTTGAACTTCTACGGAATCTACGCACTCAATCCCCGCAGCATTTGGAATCGTTCCCACGACCATCACCACAAGAATAATTCCAAGATTTATGGTGCCAGTATTGGTTCCTATCCGATCATGACGCGTGAGACGTATGAGCAGTCCTCCAGGTGGGAGCGCTTTACCTACCGGATTTCGCGACACTGGCTGACGATTGCTTGCGGTTACCTGACTATTTTCATCTATGGAATGTGCTTCCGTTCTCTAATGGTCAATCCAAAACGACATTGGGATTCCGCACTTTCTCTGGTTGTTCATACCGCTTTGATCGTAGGGTTGGGACTTTTTATCAGCTGGCAGGCTGTCTTACTGGCAGTGGTTATTCCATTTACAATCGCTTCTGCCATGGGCGCTTACCTGTTTTATGCCCAGCACAATTTCCCCGGTGTACAGTTTCGCAGTCGTGAGGAATGGAATTATGTCTTTGCCGCT
>JAYGDG010000177.1:0-5669 GCA_046583015.1 Pirellulaceae bacterium
GGCAGTTTGCCGGCCTTGATGAGCGACTCGAAGGTTACTTTGTCGGCGTTCTTTTCCACGACGGCCTTCTTGAGGACGCCACCGAGTTTGGTAAGGTCTTTTTCTTTCTTTGTGAGGCCCTCTGCCTTCAGAGTCTTGGAAATGGTTTTTCCAAAATCGTTTCGCATTTTTTTGCTTTTGCCAAAGTGGCAAATGTTGCATTTTGCTTTAGCGGCAGCAGCTTTGAAAGCTGCATCGGTACTGGTCTTGACGTAACCAGCGTCAAAAGCCTTCTTGATGAAGGGTGTTGCTTCTACGTCGACGGGCGTTAACGTCAATACCAAGGCCAATCCTAGAAACATACTAAGTGCGATTCCAAAAACTCGTTTCGTCATTGCTTTCATCTCCTAAAACTGTCTAAAGTTCCTGACCAAGGCTGGAAGTAATTCTCGCCTTAAATGACCCACCGGCGAAAGTTCTAGAGAATTACTCAAAAGGTCAGACTCGGTGTGCGTGTGTAAATCATAGTTAAACGGTTGTGGATTTGTTTGTCAAGTCAGGAAAAGGCTGTTTTTCAAGGGAAAGATGTGGCTTAGCGGGCCGACACTTTCCAGGCAGCGGTTTGCTAGCAAGCTAGGATTCCTCGGTCGCTGGTGCTGGCTGATGGCTATCAGGAACATACGATTTTACCTGGTACCGCATGGCAACCGGGATAAAGAGAATGGCCGTGACGAGCATGCAGAGTGTGAAGAAGATGTAATAGCTGGCGCCGGCGAGTTTGCTGCCGGCAGTGAGCTGATCGGCACTGCCAATATCGTCAGCGGTTCGCTGGCTCAGTTCAGGTGCAGTGACCAGTCGCCAGTTGACACGTAAAGTGTCGCCGTCCGGATCGAAGCTGCTCGAGCCATCGAGGGGCACGGGGTGATCTTCCCGCAATGACCAGGTGATATCGTCGGCCCGGGCCCGCGGCGCGGTATTGGTCTCACTGCAGAGGACACGGACTGTATCGCTGGCCTGCTGGTCTCCAATCTGGTAGGTAAATTTCAAGTTGTAGGATCCAACGACGTCTGGCACGAAGGTGGGATTGCGTGTGCTTCGCTTCTGAAGATCGCTGGTGGACAGTTTGCTTTTTTCCGGAGTGGAGACGAATGACCAGTCGTACGACTGTTTGCCTTTTGCATCACCCCGGTCGGCCGTGGCATAGAGGCGTATTTCCTTGCCCGGTTCAGTGGCCAGCAGTCGTCCTGCCTGAGCAGTCGGCTTCTCTGGCTGGGAATCCTTGCTGTTTTGTTTCGGCTGGTCGGAAGGATTGTCGTTAAGGACGGTAATGGTGATCGTTTTACGGGCGGTCTGCTGCTGGTCCGAGACGGAAAGCTCCACGCTATAGATGCCGATAACGTCGGGCTGGAACGTGGGGCCTTCTTCCTGAATGAAGAAGTTGACTCCGGAGACAAATAAGTTGCCTAATGAAACGCTCATCAGGAAGCAGGCCATGATGAGCGACTTCATTTTTTTGGGTGCCTGGGTGTAAGAGAACTCGAGACAAGTGATGGAGACAAACACTTCGGCGGTGGTGAGAATGCCGTAGGCGCCCAGTTGCCAGGCAATATTGACGAACTCGCCGGCGGCCAGGCGGTCTTCGATCCAGGCGGGAATGATGAAGGCCAGCACAGTGAGGAAGAAGCCGATACTGATTTTACGCAGGGCGGTCAGCGGGAAGACGCGGTTGAGCAGGTCGTAGAGACCGGGCCACTTGAGGGCTTTGATTCCGTTGAAGATGGGAATCATGATCATGATCATGATCGGGTTGATGGCCTGGATCTGTGAGGGTAGCCACTCGAAGCCGAGGAAATTGCGATCCATTCGCTCGGCCTGCAGGTCCCAGGCTGAGCCGGTCTGGTCAAAGAGGGCCCAGAACATGGCTACGAAAGCGTAGATCACAAACAGGCTGCTGATCGAAGCCAGCCCTGTCTTGGAGAACGTCTCCCTCAGAAAAGCGGTGCCGCCTGCTGGCACATGGACGAAGACGCGCCGTCCCATCCAGAAAACAAGCGTGGCCAGTGCCATCAGGATACCGGGCACACCGAAGGCGACATGGGAGCCATAGTTTTGCAGCAGCCAGGGTGTCAGTAGTGTGGATGCAAAGGCACCCAGGTTGATGGAAAAGTAGAACCAGCCGAATATTTTTTCCAGGAGCGTTTGGTTGGATCGACCAAACTGGTCTCCCACGTGGGCCGAAACGCACGGTTTGATACCACCGGAGCCGAGGGCGATCAGTCCCAGTCCCAGTGCCAGGCCGAGTCGCGATTCGTCCAGCGCCAGCGTTAAGTGGCCTGCGCAATAGACGACCGAGAGTACCAGGATTGTCCGGTATTTGCCCCACAGGGCGTCGGCAATCAGGGCTCCCAGGATCGGCGTAAAGTAGACCGCCGATGTGAACATGTGGTAATAGCCCTTGGCCTGCTCCTCTCCCATGAGGGCCTTGTTGCCTGACGAATCAAGCAGGTACTTGGTCATAAAAACTACCAGGATCGCTTTCATACCGTAGAAGCTAAAGCGTTCAGCGGCTTCGTTGCCGATGATATAGGGAATGCCCTGGGGGAGCTGGTCGGTATCGAGAGGGGAAGTCAGGTATGGCTGGCTCATGGAGAGAGTTCTGCTGGGCTACAAAGGAAGGGCCGGAGTCGCTTGAAAGACGGCCTCCATTGTAGGGCGTGGCTTCCAGAGAACCTAGAGGAAAGCGCTGCCAGCCGTTTTTGCTGGCAGCCCGTTGGGCTTCCTTAGGGAGTCGGTTCTGGGCTGACTCGCGGGGGGCGAATCGGCTGGACCGTCGCGACCGGGATGGCAGGAAGCTGGTCGGCAATGACTCCTGGTGGTTCCATTTCGAAGCTACTGTCCTGGTCGTCGAGCAGGTAGTCGCTGACAGTTTGCAGCGGTAGGGGCAGATCGGTCGGTGGCACCTGCTGCTGCCGCCAGGAAATCATGGTCCCTGGTCGATAGTTCATTTCATCGTACCAGGGTCGAATGAAGTCGGCATTGCGATTGGATTGGATGTATTCAAAGGTGAACAGCTGATTTTCATCGGCAAAATCCCGTGGTTCGACTTTTAAAACAAGGTCGGTGTTTTGGTAGTAGTTGGATGAGCCGGTGATCTTGGGTCGCAGGACGATACTCTCTGCATTGGTAAAGCCACGCTGTACGTAAAGAGGAGTGGCTGAATCGGTAATGAAAATGCAGTTTTGACAGTTGGTCATGACTTCCACTGCGAAGGGTCTTCGTTCACTCCCCTTCATCAAACAGAGTCCCTGGCGAACGGCGGCCGTAAGATGCTGTAGCTCAATATCGATCACACCATCTTGCCAGCGCAGCTTGGTCTCCGAGCCGACCGTTTCTAGTAGCCGTTCGTTGGTGACGAGCAAGCCATTGTTCCACCGTAACTTGAACGGGATGGCCCCTTCCGTTCGAACCAGCGTGGCGGGGCCGCGGGCAAGGGAGTCTTGTAGGATCAACTGGGAAACCGGCCTGGGCATTTGCTCCGAATCTTCGGGGTTGTCGGTGGCATCGGCCACTTTAGGAGTGAGAAAGTCAAAGAAGGCCACGCCACTGACCGGAGCCGGCGGTTCGGTGCCGGTTGCATTGGTGACGGTGAGACTTGAGTTGTCCAGCAGCAGGCGTTCCACGTCTTGCAGAGCAAAGAGGGACCAGGACTGGCGAAACACGTTCGGCAACTCAAGGCGAAGATGGAGACCTTGGATCGTAAGGTTTCCCCCGGTCACATGGATCATTGTGGGAGAGGGCGTTTCCAGGTCAAAGTCAGACGGCTGGAAGACTAGCAAGGGGGTTGCTGCTGTCGTTGCCCGGATGGTCAGTCGTCGCCCGCTCTCTGGACCTAAACGTAACATGAACGGATTCACGACGATACTTCCGGATTGAGCAATCTCGATGGTCGTAATCGACGGATGTTGATGAACCAGTTCAATGGCTGCCGACAAGGACTCGGCGGTCAGTGTCCGTGGTGCTGAAATACTGGAGTTCACCTGGACCAGCACGGTCAAGGGCGTTGTTGAGAGAGCGTCGTCTGGACTTGCTGAACCCGGGGCTTCACCGCTTGCGGAAGTGGGATCGGCAGTTGCAGGATCGGCTGTGTCGGTACCGCTGAGATTATCGCTCGTGGGCGTTTTGTTACTGGCCGGACCCGTGCCGTTGCCTGCTGGCGGGTTGTTACCCTCCCGCTCAAGATCAATAGCCGGATCGCCAGCGGAGTCACTGTCATCGACTTCGTCGGGATTCTGGTTAGCCCCCTTCTCTGATGGCGGCAGGCTGGTCTCCGATTCTCCGAGAATGGCTGGCTTGGCAGCCTCGGCGCCGCCTTGTTGAAATGGCTGTTCGTTGAAACGAGGTTCGGCCAGCGTAAGGGCAGACCGTGACTGGGTAACCCGGTCGAGCACCAGGACCACGAGGACCAGGGCGAGCAGGGGAATGGCCCAGGGTAAGTGTCGCTCGAACCAACCTTCCTGCCGTGGCGGTGTTTCAATCCAATGCGCAAACCCGGGCGTATTGTCGCTCATGCCCAACTTGCTGCCGAGGCTAGAAAGTTCGACGATTAACTCAGCCGGTGTTTGATAACGATCAGCGGGTTGTTTGGTCAGCATACGATCGACAATCCGTATCAATTCGTCATCCAGGTCATCACGAAAAGATCGCAAGGCAGCCGGTGAATCACTGCTGTGACTCAATAGCTTCTGCAAGACCGTGCCCCCGGGAAATGGGGGCATGCCGGTAAGCATGAAATAGAGCGTGCAACCGAGTGAGTAGAGGTCGCTGCGTACATCCGCATTACGCGGATCCCTCGCCTGTTCCGGTGAGATGTAGTCAAAGGTCCCCAAGGTCACGCCGCTGGCCGTCAGGTCAGCGGAATTGCTCTCCATCTGGTGCAACCGGGCCAGTCCCATGTCGACTAGCTTGGCCTGGCCTTCGGGAGTAATCAGTACATTCGACGGCTTGATGTCACGGTGAACTAAATCGCGCTGGGCGGCATGGTCAAGCGCAGCGGCTGTTTGTAGCGTGTAAGTTAGTGCTTCTTGAACCGGCAGCGGTCCCTTGTGATTCACGAGGTCGCGAAGATTAACTCCCTCGATGAATTCAAAGACAATAAAGTGCCAGCCGTCATCTTCACCGACGTAATAGACACGGGCAATATTGGCATGATCGAGCCGCGCTGCACTCTGTGCCTCATTCTTGAATCGCTTTAAGTTGGCCTCGTCGGTTTGGTAAGGCGATAGAATCTTGACGGCGACCGTTCGGCCCAGCTTGGTGTCAATGGCCCGGAAGACCGCGCCCATGCCACCGCCACCAACAAATTCCTTCAACTCGAAATAGTCCAGCCGGCGGCCCTCTAACGCTTCGCCCAACTCCAACGGTGTGACAGACTGTGGGTAACTTGTGCCAGATCGTCGGCGCTTGGAAATGACCGTTGCCTCGGTCTCAGAGAAGGCCTCTGCCTCCGGATCGGAGTTCTCCACCTCCGGGCCAACTCCGCCCGCAGGTACGGAAGGCGAACTGGCGGCTTGATCCTGCTTGGCAGGATCTTGATGATGGTCCGCTGACAGGCGGCTGTCGTCGTCGGCGCGTGGATCCAAAGGGTCACTTGTCATCGATCTACTTTTTGAACGAGATCGGAAGAGCACACG
>JAYGDG010000290.1:0-4341 GCA_046583015.1 Pirellulaceae bacterium
TCTCGGCATAACCGGCTGTTCGAACTGCACTGCTGTTGCCCTGAGCGACAATATCAATCTGTCGGTGCATCTGCCAGGGCTGCATTTCATTAGCGGCAAAGGCGGCTGCCGGCAAGTTGTACCTTTCGGCTTGAACCGTCATTTGACGAGCGCCTGCCAACTCGCCTCGATTCAGTGCAGCCATTGCCAAACCTAAGAACCTCGTCACTTGTGCCTTGGGATTGGCAGCCGCCTTAGACGGCGCACCTTGGGCTGCCTGGCCCTGGGCAGCATCTTGCTGCTGAGCAATTTCCTGCAACATTTGAGCGGGATTTCGTTCGTTAGCAACAAACCTGGCCCCGATCATGCGGGCCTGGTCTCCCAGTTTCTTGGCACTGGAGAAATCTCGATAAGCAAGCAACCCGTCACTTTGTTGCAGAAGAAATTCTGCAAAGTCATGTTTATAGCGATCCTGGTTTAAAACGCTCGCCGATCGAACTGAGAATTCTTTGTATCGCGTAATCAGTTGTTCAACGCGGTCAGGAGAATCCATGTTGGGGAAACTGGCGATTTTCATTCGCTTGGCTTTTTGCACCCACTCAGTCGCCTGATCGATTTTCCCTTGCGCCAAGAATCGTCGTGCTGTCCAGAGCAGGCGACCCTGTTCGGCCCGAGAATCCGAATTAACCGCCTGGGCAGTGCCAAGCTGTTCAGGATTATTCACCAGGGCAGCACGGAAGGCATTGTTGCTAGCGCCTGTTGCCGTAGCGCCGCCCATTGCCTGCACTCGATCCGCTGGCATGGCAGCCAGTTTGGTCGGGTCCAACATTCTTGTCGTTCGCAACACGGGAGGCGTCAACTGTTTGGGATCGACACCGGCTTTCTGTAACTCTTGAGCTAAGTGAAACGGTTGGTACTCATTGGTCGCGAATTTTGCTCCGGCACCAACGGCACTTTGATACCAGCCAATTGCGCCAGCAAAATCCCCCGCCTGCATAGCAGAGCGAGCGTTCTGCATTGCGGAAACCGCTTGAGCCTTCGACTGGTCCGCTAATCGTTCCAGCGTCGCCTGCTGACTTCCTACTGAGTAGGGATCTGTCGGTGGAGTGATTCCAGGACGCTGAACTGTCGCCGCCTTGACTGGGGCTCCAGTCGGTCTCGCCCCATTACGCAATTTGGCTAAATCAGCAGCGACTTTCGCCGGCGTATCTTCGAACCGGGATGTCAAACGATCATACTGAGGATTAAGACGCTGGGCTCTTTGCAGGTAATCTTCCGCCAGCGGAAAATTACCTGTCTGCATCGCCTGCCGCGCATAGGCCAGCCATTTACCTGCCTCTCGCCGGTTAACGACAACCGGAGAATCAGCCTGGCCAACTTGGATCGAACTGAATCGTACCAAGTCAACGACTGGAGAGGTGGCCTCAATGGTGTGACAAGTCGCGATCATAACCGTTAGAGCTACGCAACCAACTAATCGGTGTTTCCAAGACGCTCTCAACGCGCTACTCCTTCTTCGTGATGCAGCAAATGGAAATGGAAATATCTTCCATTGGATAAACAGAACTAATTTGCACTTAATTTGAGGTCGGCTGGTGATGAGCTGTTTCGTCAAATGAAACTGCGGTAAAACCGCCTTGAACGAGGTGTCATCAATGGGGTGGGAATAAGATTGCTAAGGATGAGTTTTCAGATGAGGGACGGATAAATACTGGCAAGCCGATCAGGCGTCAAGGCCATTTACGTCAGCAAAGAAAAACTTCTCGTCCCTGCCGGGGGTGTGCTAGCACAGTGCACAAGAAACAATTCAGGCCCGAGAAGTCTCCCTGACGTCTCAGGCCTGTTCGTCCCGTAAACCCCGTCACATGACGGCGAATTCAGGATGGTGATGCTCTTGATCGCGATGGCTGCTGACAGCCACCGGCAGCGCATCAATACATGTCGTAGTCGCCACCGTGACCTTTTCCTTTGTCATCCTTGGGCTTTTCTGCCACCAACGCATCACTCGTTAACAGCAAGGTGGCAACACTGGCCGCATTGTTCAAGGCGGTACGGGTTACACGTGTCGGATCGATGACTCCCGCCGCGACCAGATCTTCGTAGGTATCGGTCAGTGCGTTATAGCCATAGTTCCCTTTTTCGGAGAGCACTTTTTCACAGACGACGCCACCATCCTGACCCGCGTTCTGCGCGATGATTGTCAAGGGAGCTCGAGTAGCACGCAGGACAATCTGGTACCCAATTTTCTCATCTTGCGAGAGATCTTTCGGGGGACGCAACTGAGAACTGGCCCGCAGCATGGCAACACCACCACCGGGCAGAATACCCTCGGCAACTGCTGCCCGCGTAGCATGCAGGGCATCCTCAACGCGTGCTTTCCTTTCTTTCATTTCACTTTCCGTGGCGGCACCGACATTCACTTTGGCAACTCCACCGGCCAGTTTTGCCAGGCGTTCTTCCAGTTTTTCGCGGTCATAATCGCTAGTCGAGTTCTCAATTTCTCGTCTCAGCTGATCAATCCGCGCCTTGATGTCACTGCTCTTTCCGCCACCTTCGATAAGTGTCGTATTATCTTTGTCAATAATGACCTTCTTGGCTCTTCCCAAATCGGTGAGCGGGATAGATTCCAAGTTAATTCCCAGTGTTTCAAAGACTGCTGTACCACCGGTGAGAATGGCAATATCTTCCAGCATCGCCTTACGGCGGTCACCATAACCGGGAGCTTTCACTGCACAGCACTGGAAGGTGCCACGCAAGCGGTTAATGACAAGCGTTGCCAGGGCTTCACCCTCGACGTCTTCAGCTACGATCAACAGTGGTTTCCCCTGTTTCACGACAGCTTCCAGCAACGGCACCAGGTCCTTGATGTTGGTGATTTTCTTTTCGAAAACCAGCACGTAAGCATCTTCCAGGACCGCTTCCATCGAATTGGGATCGGTGACGAAGTAAGGCGACAAATAGCCTCGGTCAAATTGCATTCCTTCAACCCATTCGACATCCGTGCTCAAGCTCTTCCCTTCATCCACCGTAATGACGCCATCCTTGCCGACCTTGCTCATGGCGTTGGCCAGCAATTCACCAATCTCGGTATCATTATTAGCAGCAATCGAAGCGACGCTGGCCATCTCGTCGGTGGTCTTGATCTTGATCGACATCGATTCAAGCTTGCCAACCACATCTTCCACGGCCCGCTCAATGCCCTGTTTCATTTGCACAGGATTAACACCAGCGACGACAGCCTTGAGACCTTCATTGAAAATCGCTTCCGCCATGACCGTGGCAGTCGTGGTTCCATCACCAGCAACATCACTGGTCTTGCTGGCCACTTCTCGAACCATCTGGGCGCCCATGTTTTCATAGACATCTTCCAGGTCAATTTCCTTGGCAACCGTCACACCATCTTTCGTCACGGTCGGCGAACCAAAACTCTTTTGAAGAATTACGTTTCGTCCTTTTGGTCCGAGCGTCACTTTGACGGCACGTGCTAACTTGGAGATTCCACGCCGAATGGCTTCTCGAGCTTCTTGGTCAAAGGCAATGATTTTCGCCATCAGATTGCTTCTCCTGTTTTCCCTTGTATGAACTCAATGTTGGTCGCTCGCAGGTCCCGACTCGATCTCCATCAGGGCCCCCACAGACCAGTTGAAGACTATTACCGTCACTCGATAACAGCCAGAATGTCATCTTCTCGCATCATCAAAAACTCGTCGTCATCAATCTGGAAGGACTCACCGGCATAGCTGTTGAAAATAACCCGGTCACCGACAGCAACCTGGATTTGTCCGCGTGTGCCATCCTCCAGCAAACGTCCATCGCCGACGCTCACGATCGTACCGCGGGCCGGTTTATCCTGAGCGCTGTCAGGCAACACAATGCCGCCAGCTGTTACTTCTTCAGATGCCTCTCGCTCTACTACTACGCGGTCACCCAAGGGCTGCAGTTTAACTCGCCGGTTGGATTTCTTTTTGGTCGCTGTCCCCATCGGTAATCATCCTCTCCAAGTTGATAAATCGCTCAATCGTGTCGCATAATCGCCGCCAGCGAGAGGGAAAACCGAGATGGCTTAAACTAGCTGGCAGCTGTCAAAATTGCACATTATTGGTACATATCCGCCTAGTTCTTGGCAAGTGGCGCGCCAAACTAGTCAATTCTCCTCTAAAACACTAAAAAAACACCATATACGGCAAATGGGCTATCAACCTCATTGCCGGTAATCCGTCAGCATGGCAGACTGCGTCTGAATGCCCAGATCGTCTGCTGCCAATTTGACAGTCTCGCTTAGTAAGCTAAGCTAAGACAAACGCCATTGTCTCAGTCACGTCCGATCGGCACAATGTGGTCGAGCCTAAAATACTCGCTCTT
>JAYGDG010000316.1:0-2349 GCA_046583015.1 Pirellulaceae bacterium
ACCGATTACCGTGGCAAGGTTGTGGTGATCGATTTCTGGGGCGATTGGTGACCTCCCTGTCGGGCCATGTACCCACACGAGCGGTCGCTCGTTAAACGTCTAGCAGGAAAACCGTTTGCACTTCTGGGAGTCAACAGCGATAAGGATCGCGAGGTACTCAAAGACGTGATGACCGAAAAAGAGATCACCTGGCGCAGCTGGTGGGATGGTGGTAGTACCCGCGGTCCCATTGCCAGTCAATTCAACGTGAGTGGCTGGCCGACGATTTATGTGCTCGATTCCAAGGGCGTGATTCGTTACAAGGGCGTTCGCGGAGTAGCCATGGATAAGGCGGTTGACACGCTGTTGGCAGAAATTGAAAACGGAGGCTAACTCAACGTTAGTTGATCCGACAAGACAGCAGCGCGCGGCGAGTTGACTCGTCGCGCGCTCTTTTTATGCGCTGGTCGGCAAGAGCGGAAACCAGCTTGCCATGGAGAACTCGCCTCAACCACTGATTTACGGGTTGGTCCTCGGTTGGGCACCGGTTGCTCCAGGCGCTGCCTGGTAATCCGAGTTGCTGGTGAGGGCCTTCAGGAACTCGATCAAGTGGACGATCTCGTCCGTGGTGAGCTGCAGCGGTTTCATGGCCGGGTCCAGGTAGGGATTGCCGATGCCACCCTGGTTGTAGAACTCAATGACAGGCCACAGGGAACTGATACTGCCATCGTGCATGTAAGGACGAGTTTCAGCGATGTTACGAAGCGACGGGGTTTTGAATTTTCCCTGGTCCGTTTCTTGCTTTGTTGCATTAAAGAGTCCCCGGTCTGGTGGAGATTTCCGCCAGGATATGCCCGTGTTATGGAATCGTTCGTCGGTAAAGTTAGGACCACTGTGGCATTTCCAGCAACCGGCACGACTGTCAAACAACCACATGCCTTGACGCTGGGAATCCGTTAATGCCTTAAAGTCACCGGCCAGGAAGCGATCGACCGGGCTGTCACCTGAGAGTAGTACACGTTGAAAACTGGCTAACGCTCTCGCTAGATTGGTGCGCGTTGTACCATCGGGAAAGGCCGCCTGGAAAAGCCTGTCATATTGCTGATCTTGACGCAATCGTGTTAGCACTCCCTCGACCTTAAACCCCAATTCCAGCGAGTTTTCGATCGGTTGTAGCGCCTGGTCTTCCAGGGTCTTGGCGCGTCCGTCCCAAAAGAACGACGTACCGTAAGTACGATTGACGAGTGTTGGCGCATGGCGATTACCAAGCTGACCTTGTATCCCGATAGCCAGCGGATTAGGGCTCGAAAAATGAAATTCCGGCAGATGACAACTGGCACAGGAAACCTGGCGATTAGCGGACAAGATCGGGTCAAAGAATAGTTGCCGACCCAACGCTACTTTTTCCGCAGTCAGCGGATTTTCGGCCGGGATATTGCGATGTGAACTCAGCCCCAAGGGAATATGGCTCAGGTCGAGTACCGGTGGCAGGTGATCCGGAGGCAACGGAGGATGTAGCTCCTGCCCTAGTACAAGGGCCTTGGATGTCCCGCTTGCCAACAGCATCATGACGAAGATCCAGCAGGGGATCCTGACCATCAGTCTTGCGTCCTTTTTCTGGTTCACCTGTTGAAGTCGGTTAGTTGGGACCGTATCCGTAAATATGTTGAATGGGAGTGACGTGGCCCCAGGTAATCTCATCCTTGGTGGTCTCCAGGGCGTCAGCCATCTTGTCTCTTTCTTGGGGACTGGGGGTCCAGCGTTGCAAGAGAATGGAAATGACGCGATCGTCACCCAAACCACAGCTTGCCACTAATTGCTTGAAGGTGATTTGTTTCTCTTGACACAATTCTGCGACGCTCTTAGTCATCTAAAAATCCTCTTTGAGCCCGAATCGGTGGTAGCGTATATTTCGTGGTGCCATCGAATGTCCCCAACTGATCTCATCCGCAGCAACGTCTAAAGCGACGGCAATTTTTTCACGGTCCCTGGGACTGGGCGTCCACCGTCCGGTGAGAATATCGGCGACGCGGCTTTCCTCTAAGTGCGAGCGTTCAGCCAATTCCTGCAGGCTCAGCCCGGATTCGTCAAAGAGCAGGTCGATGGTTCTGATGGCCAAAACAGTAAACTTTCGAGGTGTTTGTCGAGTCGTCTGTTGACCCGCTTGATTTCATTATGCCGAGGGTCCCTCGAGAGAACAACCTTGATGCGGATTATCTGTTGCTAAACAATGCTGTGCTAAGAACTTGTGGAAGTGCCCTGGGGTTTCAAAGCAATCCCATGTATAATGATTCTTAACACTTGGCCGAATTCCATTTTACCTTCATAATGTGCCAGCCCGCCGAGATTTGCTCAGATTGTCTGGCGTCA
>JAYGDG010000307.1:0-1514 GCA_046583015.1 Pirellulaceae bacterium
GGCGATTGGCTTGATGACAGCGGCCCGGTTGTCGGCCCGGCCGTGCCCGCCGTGCTGGGCCAACTGGAGACAGGCAACCGGCGACCAACGCGGCTGGACCTGGCTCGCTGGTTGACTGACCCGGAAGAGGGAATCGGTGGCCTCACCAGTCGTGTCTTCGTTAACCGGATCTGGTACCTGCTGATGGGCCGCGGACTGGCCGCGGATCTCGGCGACCTCGGCAATCGCAGCGAATTGCCTTCCCATCCGCTCTTGCTTGATCATCTCAGCATCGATTTTTATCAGCATGGCTGGGACATCAAACGACTGGTCAAGGGAATCGTGATGAGCGAGACCTACCAGCAATCGTCGCAGCCAAGGAAGTCTGCCATGGCGGTTGATCCGGACAACCGCTGGCTCAGCAGGCAAGCTCGTTTCCGCCTGCCCGCGGAGATGATTCGGGACAACGCCCTGGCTGTCAGCGGCCTGCTAACGCGGGACCCGATCATCGGACATTCGCGACCGTACCAGCCAGCGGGTTATTACCGGCACCTGAATTTTCCCACACGTCGTTACGCAGCCGACAAGGGGCCGGCCCAGTATCGCCGAGCGGTCTACATGCACTGGCAGCGCCAGTTCCTGCACCCGATGCTCAAGGCTTTTGACGCCCCCAGCCGCGAAGAATGTACGGCACAGCGGCCGGAATCGAACACTCCGCTGGCAGCCCTCGTGCTGATGAACGACCCAACCTTTGTGGAGGCAGCCCGCGGCCTGGCAATAAGAATCCTCGGCGCTGAAGGCCAGGATGACAAGCAGCGTATTGAGGAGCTTTTTCTCCGCGTACTTTCACGAGGTCCACGGCCGGTGGAAATACAGACCGTGCTGCAGTTCCTGGCCGACTGCCGTGAGAACTACAAACAGCATCCAGAGCTGGCAGCCAGGTTACTGACGGTCGGTATGCACCCTGTGCCAGCGGAGATGGATAAGGTCGAACTTGCCAGCTGGTCTGATCTCTGCCGTGCCCTGTTGAACGTCAACGAGTCCTTCACACGTAATTAACACCCGCCACGACTACTTACATGAGTGCCAACACAACGAACACGAACCGACGCAGCTTTCTTGCCCAGTCCGGCATGGGCATTGGTTCAGCCGCACTGGCCACGATGCTGCCAACGGCGGCAGATGGTGCCGACGCTCTTGGCATTCCAGCTGGAGCGGTGGGACTTCCACACCACGCGGCACGTGCCAAGCGAGTGATCTTTCTCTGCATGGCGGGCGGGCCGTCGCAATTTGAGACTTTTGACTACAAGCCAAAACTGGCCGAGATGGACGGCCAGCCGATGCCCGAGTCGTTTACGAAGGGCCAGCCAATCGCCCAGCTCCAGGGCCAGACACTGAAGTGCCAGGGTCCGTTGACAAAGTTCCAGAAGTATGGCGAAAACGGCCAGGAGATCAGCGATTTTCTCCCCTGGCATGCCAAGATGGCGGACGACATCTGTATCATCCGGTCCCTGGTGACCGAGCAGATCAACCAC
>JAYGDG010000463.1:0-5113 GCA_046583015.1 Pirellulaceae bacterium
ACCGATGTTGATCGTTTTCCTGGGGTTCGCCGTCGGGTTCATTGTTGTATCACTTTTCATGCCCCTGGTTGAGTTGATTCAGGAACTCTCCGGGTAAGCCGCTTTTTACAGTCAGATTGTCCCGGGGAGCGACCCGTTGCCCGGGACAATCGATACTTAATTGACGAGGATCATCTGTTATGAGCAGGTCTCATCAACACCACAAAACTGCCTTTACCCTGGTCGAATTACTGGTCGTCATGGCGATCATAGGAATCCTGATCGGTTTACTTATCCCGACTATTCGAGGTGTCATGATACGCGCTGAAGTCAGCCGCCTGGTGATGGAAATCAAGCAACTCGAAAGTGGCATCGAAGCGTACAAGAAGAAGTTCGATGACTACCCGCCCGATTTCACCGACCCGGCCCTGGTAGTGCGACACGCCCGCAAGGTATTCCCTCGCATCGCGGATACTGATATCAATGCCCTGCTACTGGTCGCTTACAAGATCAAGGGTATCGGTAATATATCAAGCATCACAGACTGGCAAATCGATCCGGCCGAATCACTGGTCTTCTGGCTGTCGGGGTTCAGCGAAGAAGTTACACGGCCCTTCACCGGACCTGGTGGTCCACTCTCCGGTAGTCGACGCAACACGGGTATCTACGATTTCGACGGTCGGCGACTGTTTGCAGCCGACGATGGCGATCCCTTTCCGGTCTACCTGCCACGGGGCTTCGAGACTCCCTATGTCTTTTTTGACGCCCGTTCTTACGGCTACAAGTTGTCCAAGGGGAACGTTGACCTGACTGCTCAATACCCGCCACCGCTGAGCAAGAAGCCTTCCAAGTACCATGCGGAAATCTCCGGACGTGCGCGGCCCTACATGTCATCACTGGCCAACGAGATCTGGGTTAACGATAAGACGTTTCAGATTCTCGCCTGTGGTGTTGATTCTGATTTTGGACAAGAGAATTACAAAGCACTCACCAAGAAACCAAAAGTCCACTGGAAACGGTATCCCAGCGGCCACAATTTCACCGGCGGCGACAAGAAGAACATCAGTAATTTCAGTGGGGGCCAATTGGGAGATAAAACGCAATGAACCCACGGGAAGCAAACCGGACGACTCGCTGGCAGGTCAACGCGACCTGCATGCGTCAGCCCTTGCGCTCCAGCCGTTCTGCCTTCACACTGGTTGAACTGCTAACGGTGATCGCTGTCATTGGGGTGCTGGCCAGCATGGTTCTGTTTGCCCTCTTCTCGGTTCAGGAAACTGCCCGGGGAAAACGGACCAAGGCGCAAATCGCCAAAATCCATGAATTAATCAGTGGACGCTGGGAATCTTACCGCACTCGTCCCCTGCCGATTCGTATCCCACCGGGAACGAATCCTCGCCGGGCTGCCTGGATTCGCTTGATGGCCATGCGGGAATTAATACGGATGGAAATGCCAGACCGCATCAGTGATCTTGCTATTGATCCTGTCTACCATAACTACGCGAACAGCAGTAATAAGAATCTGGATATCCGTGGCTTGAAGCTGCGACAACTTACCAGCCCCTTGTTCCTGGCGTATCATCGGCGCATCGAGCAAGTATTACGCGGGGGAAATTGGAGAAACCGTGTCCTCGATTACGGAGTACCCGACTTGCGGGCGACCGCCGGGGCTGGTGTGGGAATGTGGACTCCTCAGTACGAAGGATCCGAATGCCTTTACATGATCCTGGCCACCATTCAGGATGGCGACACCAACGGGCTGGATTTTTTCCGCGAGCACGAAACCGGAGATACCGACGGTGACGGGATGCCGGAAATCCTTGATGGCTGGGGACAACCAATCGATTTTATTCGTTGGGCACCAGGATTCATCGGTGATTCCGCTTCCACGATTCAATTCGGAGACCAGGCCCCCTTAGCCGATAGTGATGCGGGTCAAGGAAACGGAGATCCTTTCGATCCCTTGAAGGTTGATCCGCGCTGGATAGACAAGACGATCACCAATGACCCCTTCGCACTCTTTCCCCTGATTTATTCCATGGGTGCCGACGGACGAGGCGGAGTCGCAAGTCACGGCAAGATCGATGACGATGCCACCCGACGACAGATCGGGCAGGGGGCCAAGCCAAACAAGAACCACTTCTGCGTCGCGATCCATGCCGCCTACCCAAACGATCCCTATCACCACCATGGACTGGGAGCTTCCGGATCCGCCAGGAGGATCCCGTTAGGTTCCATCACACCGGCAGAACACAAATATTTCGTTGACAATATCTCTAATCATATGCTTGAGGCCCGATAACGCATGCGTTGGTACTTTGTTCACGTTCAGAAAGCTCGCTTGACGCGGCAACGACGAGGTTTGACACTAGTCGAACTGCTGGCCGTTATCGCCGTCATGGCGATTCTGCTGTCCGTGGCAATTCCAGTCATCCGGCCAGCCTTGAAAGACCGTAAGCTGCGAGAATCAGCTCGGCTTATCAATGCCTACTGCGCCGGCGTCCAAGCGCGAGCTACTGAACTGGGACGTCCAGTGGGAATCGTCCTCTCCCGCGGTACGACCAATGCCAGAGGCATTTACCAGTGCACTGAGATTTTCACGGCCGAAGTTCCTCTCCCCTATGCCGGTGATCTGATCGATTCCAAAGCCCTGGTCACACAGGCTGGTGCTGTCTGGACGGTCAGTTTTCCAAACAACCCTTTCTTTAATACCCTGCTGCGTCCCCAGGAACTGTTTGCACTGAAGCTCGACTATAAACATCCCCTCTACCAGTGTCGTCGCAGTGGGGATCAGCAGGCAGTCATCGACAACAACTCGCTCGACCTCTGCGGACCGCCACGCCAGCTCGTCAAGACCGATGGTTCGTGGAAACGTGGTGTTCCTTTCCAGATTCTTCGTTCCCCGGCACGCTCGTCCGCTGCTCCTCTGCAACTTCCCAGCGGCGTGGCAATCGATCTCTCCATTTCAGGAATGGGATTTCGGGGAACCCAGTTTAATCCGACCAGCAAACTGGGCCCCGGAAACATCACGATCATGTTTAATCCAAACGGAAGCGTGAATCGGGTCTATGTCGGGGGCCAGCCACTTCCCCAGACCACCAGAATCTACCTGATGATCGGTCGCGTCAACCAAATCAATCCGACCAATCCTTTTCAGCAAGGCAACAACGCCAGTGAACAGGCCAACCTGCGAGATCCTGTAAACTTCTGGCTGTCGATCAATCCGAAAACTGGCCTGATTCGTAATTCCATCAACCGGGCGGACTTGATCAAGAAGACTGATGCTACCGGGATCCACCAGGCGCGGATGGATGCCATCGAAGGCATCGCCGTGGGAGGACGCTAAAAGCTATGAAAAATCACTACTATTTTCGCCATCGACACCCCACTGGCATCACGCTGATTGAAGTGATGTTCTCGGCCGGGATTGCCCTCTTTGGGGTGCTGGTCGTAGTGGCCCTCGTTCCGCTGGCCGGCAACGAGGTCCGAATCGGTTTGCAGACCGACCGCATGGCTGCCCTGGGACGCAACGCGGTGAAGGAATTTGACATCCGCGGCATGCGAAATCCCAACCAGTGGTGTCGTTTTGACGGGAGTGCTGTATACCGTGACGGGACACCTGATAACGTGGGCTGGTTTAGCGGAGTGGTAAAGAACAAGGCCCGCTTTCGTCCTCAACCACAGTCCTACGCGATCGATCCCAGGTTCGTCACGCGGCATGGCGAGGTCCCCTTCCCCTATTCACACAACGCGAAATGGACGATCCCTCGTCTCTCCCTGCGAACCCAACACCCGACACAAATACTGGCCAACGGCAATCCGGCCTATCTTCCGCTGGGTCCCCTGGCAGCCGATCAGCTGTTCATGGCTCGTGATGACCTGGTGCTGATTTTTCCCGATGATCGGACACTCCTCTCGCGACCCAGCTTTGGATCACCTATCCGCAAACGACAATATCGAGGCGAACTTTCCTGGCTGGCAACCGTCGTGCCCTTGAACGTCAACGTCGCAAACCAGGCAAACCGGCAATACAATGATGAGTATTTACTTTCCATCGTTGTCTTCTCAGCGCGAAACATGGCCCTTGAGAAGGCCAATGCGGTCGATTCAGAAGTCGCTAATGTTGCTGAACGCACGACCAATGTCATCTTAACCGGCGGTGGCATCGGGGGCGGAGAGATCCAGTTACGACATCCAATTCACAAGAATGTGACGAACAGGCAACTCTACGCAGAGAACGTTCTGAAGTTGCAGACAAACAGCTGGCTGATGCTCTCAGGACATCTAGCAAATAACAACAGTCGAAAACGCCATTACCGCTGGTACCGCGTTCTCAACGTTAGTCCGGCGGTAGTGCAAAAAGGGGTGGCCACTCGTAACGTCATGCTGCAAGGCGCCGACTGGGAACTGGCTAACAACAACACGCAGGCCACCATCATGGAAGGCGTCGTCGGTGTCTTTGAACGAAAAATTCGCCTGGAGAACAGTTCTCTCTGGTAACGACAAGCAAAGGCCGTCAACGAACCAAAACAAGAACACAATTCCGACAAGAACATCCATTTCGCTTCACTGGGGCAAGTAAGCGGAAACAAGTGCAGCCCGCTGCTCCTGTGCTCTTTCGGACAGGCCCGCAGTATGGCGAAAGGAACCTCAAAGATGAGAATTCATCAACGCAAACAACGAGGTGTTGTATTACTGGTCGTGGTCAGCATGCTGGTGTTGTTTGTCCTGATTGGTGTCACCTACGCCATTGTCGCCACCCAGTATCGACGTGGAGCCCGTATTGTCTCCCGGACAAAACAACTGGGAGTCGATCCTGAGCAACACTTGGATAGTGCCCTCTACCAGGTCTTACGTGATACGCGCAGCCGATCATCGGTCTTGCGCGGACATAGCCTGTTGCGAGATATGTATGGTGACAGTGTCCGTGGGAAAATCAACGCGGACGGTACGATATTGCAGAACAACCAGTTTCTGCGCTTCACTGCAGTTCCATTGCCACGAAAACCCTGGGATGGTGAGTGGAAGGATACACACGATTACTATGCCGGTTGTGTCTTAACCTTTACGAGTGGGACATTTAAGGGAACGAGTACGCGTATCATTGGATACCGAGAGGGCGGAGGCTTCCGGC
>JAYGDG010000517.1:0-7348 GCA_046583015.1 Pirellulaceae bacterium
TGCTGGCATCCCCCTCGAAGACATGGGAGCTTTTGTGCAACCAGTTTCCATATGAACCCCATGCCAGGATTGTCAAGGCAGCAAATGGCAACGGTAAAATCAGAGATCTCATCACAGCTCTCTTGTCAGGAAGGAAGGTTGTTTGGTTTGGTTAGCTGACAGTGTACTCGATGCTCTGCCGAATCACCAATTCTGACTTCCAATTTATCGCGACTTTGCAATCAATTGAGGCAAAGCGTCCGTGAGTGGGTCGTCGTCCGGTTCACAAAAACCCAGGTGCAAATGTCGCCGCCAGCCTTCCGCGTACTGGAAATGACCCGATAAGCGCCCCCCCTCTTCATCCAGATCACGCAGCGTCTGTAAATACGAGTCATGTCCCTGGCTCTTGTCGAGCCACAGCTTCTGACTGGCATGCCTGGCTAACATCGCGACTTTTTCCTCGAGCACGTTACTGACATCGACCCACAGGTCGGGCGTCACTATCTGTCGCAGCGGGTCCCGGTGCGAATAGGGCTGAGCGTGGTAGACCGTGACGGTCTGCTCCACCGGGTCGCGCTGTGGATCGACAGAAAAATTGGGCATCCCACGACAAAAGGCGGCAGAAACTGCCAGTCGCGAGGTGTTCATATGATCCTCCATGTAATCGGCAGGGGAGTGAGTGAGGACAATTTCTGGAGCCACCTCGCGAATCAGCGAGGTTATCTTGGCCAACGTGGCCTGCTCGTAAAAAATCTCCAGGTCGTTACAGAGCGGTTCGTGAAAGATAGCACCAATGCTTGCCGCTGCTTGCTCCGCTTCTTCACGTCGCATCCGCGTAATCGTCTCCACGTCATACTCGGTGGTACCGCAGCAGCCGTTGGCAATGTTCATGTAATGGATTTCGTAACCGGCCCGACCTAGCAGCATCAGGGTGCCTGCCATGAAAAACTCGATGTCGTCCGGATGAGCGGCGATTGCAATCGCGGTCTTGGTAGTCATGGTTGTTCAATCACCTCGTAGTGCAGATATCAAGGGAGCCCGTAAGGTGGCGGCCACGGCTGCCAGCCCTGCCAGCAGCCCAACAACCAGGATGACCAGTAAATCAATCACCAACCGACTTCCCGGGATGGCGGCTCCACCACTAAACCAGTGTGGCAAGACTGTGACCAGGGAAGCAAAGATGCCGGTGGCCAGCCCTCCGAGCAGCAAAATGCTGTGTTCCAGCATCACCATCGTGGCCAATCGTCGCCGGGGAAATCCAGTGGAACGCATCAGTGCCAGTTCTGCCCGGCGTTCCAGCACGTTACGCAGCTGAACTGTCGCCAGGCCAAACGTCCCTAGCAACAGGCCCAGGGCTCCCAGGCTTTGGAAAGCACTCAAGTAAGTGTTCTGGACCTGGAGCAGAGATTCCAGCAATTCGTCCGTGGAACGGGTATCGAATCCTTCGTCGCTAAAACGGTTTTCCAGCAGTTGAGCGGCCTGGTCCGAATTCTCAGATCCCGTATCAATCAGGAAGTAACGGTAGCCACTGACGTCCGGGTAGTGGCGTTCGAAGTCGGCCTCGCTGATCAGCAGGCTGCCTTGGAGAATACTATTGGCCAGTAAACCCACGACTTTAAAATGGACGGTGCGACCGTTCTCGTAATCAACCGAGTAAGACTGTCCCACACCACTCCAGAGCTGCAGGCTGTACATGGCCGTGTTCTTATCGATGACGACCGGCAGTGGATCGTCCTCGCTGCCCCTGTGTGCACCGCTCGTGGAAGCAAGTAATTCCCAGGGATTGAGCCGCTGATCACCCTCGGCTGCACTGGCCGCCCACGCAAAAGGAACTGCGGCCTGGCTGAAATGCTCAATCATGGCTGGAGTGACGCCGATAACCCGTGGCTGCTGGGCCTTGTAGAGGTTGTTGCAACTGGCATCGTCACCAGGCTGAAAACGAAGGGAAAAAATCGTGGTGGCATCAAGTGCTTTTGCTTGCTCACCAAAAAACTCTTCACGTTGCTGTCGGTTGTTGAGATCGACGTAGATTGGCAGCGAACTGCGCGCTACCATTTCAAAGCCACCCTTGCCGGATTGACTGGGATCCAGTCGGAAGGCACTCAGCGAAGCAATTAGAAAGCAGGCGCTGGCAACCAGTCCAATGGTGACCGTACTGCGACCCGCATTCCTGCTGGCATTGCGGGCTGCAAAACGGGGGAGCACAGGTGCCCGCACGAGGGCCGTTTCACTTGCGGATGTTTGTTTTAGGAGACCGGCAATGATGATTAAGAGGGCTGTTAAGACGAGTGCCCCGGCTCCCATGAATGCCCCGGCCTGGCCTTCGCTACCGAGCTTGGTGGCGATGCTGGGAACGGCGGCGATCGTGGCGAGAACCAGGGCCAACAATAGCAGGATGACGGTTAGCGTGGTTTTACCCTTGCGCTGGGATTGGGGCAGATAGCTGGGCTCTGCGACCTGGCCCGAGAGTAACTGACGGACACTTGTTTGACGTGTCCGGCCCACGCTCCAGGCAATCGTGAGGACCGAGGTCAAAACTCCCAAGCTGTAGCCGATGATCAAGCTGCGGAACGTCCAGTGAAATTCCAGGAAAGGAGATACGACGGCACCGATCCACCAGGTACGCAGTCCTAGCAGCATCAGTTGGGCATAGCCAACCCCGGCAGCAATTCCCAAGAGAGCTCCTAAACAGGCGACGCAAATCCCTTCACCGACCAGTAAATAGCCAGCTTGTTGGCGACGCGTTCCCATTGCCAGCAAGGTACCGATCTCGCTAGCCCGCTGTTCAACACCGAGGCGAAACAGCAGCGAGACGAGCATTAACCCGGCGGCAATCACGAAGAAGCTGAGCGAAAGAAACAGGCCGTCAAACGGGGTTGCACCGCGAGAAGCAGCCAGCGCTTTGCGCTTGATCGGGATGAACTCAAAGCCGAGAGTTTCTCCAGACTTGTGGACCTGTTGAACAAATTGCTCTCCCAGGCTCTTTACCGTGACCCCTGCCGCTGCTGGAATGCGGAACGACGTAACGCGACCAAAACGGCTGCTCCACAGCGATTGTCCCGTTTTCATAGAAACAAAGGCCTTGGGAGTGGTGCGATAATGGTTCCAGTAGTCATCATCCTGACCCCGAATGCGATGTTCCAGCTTGAAGGGCAGATCCCAATCGTTGATCGAGCGGCGGTCCGTGACCCCCGGAACTTCGGGTGTTAAGTCCGGGTCGTTGACTAGCGTCGGTGGTTTGCGAAAGAGGGCAGGGCGGCGGCCTCCGAACGGTTTATCCGGTTCGGTTAGAGCAGCAATGGCTTGGACTTCCAGGTCAACCGGTTCTGCGGCACTGGATTTCCCGTAATCTGTTTCCGGTTCAAAGAAGGTGACACGGATGTGATCTCCGGGAACGAGTTGCAAGTCTTTGGCCAGCCAGCTGTTGATGATGACTTTGCCATCGTCAATTTTCTTGATGAGCTTGCCCGCTTCATCTTTCAAGGGACCCAGCTTCTCCTGGGAATCGATGGCACTGATGAGTGAATAGGGAACCAGTTCATCGCCCGCTAGCTGGCCCTCTGGCGTTAACTTGACCATCGAGTTGGCCAGGTACGTCAACACGGGCTGGCCACCCAACCGGGAGAAAGCTTGCTGAGCCACCGACTCTGTTTTTTCGTCGATCATCAGCCGCTGGCTGGAAAGACTAAAATAGCTCAGCACGGTTTCAATTTCACCCTCGCCATTTTCGTAGTTAAGAGAGACGGGCTTGATGAGCAGTCCGTAGTCTTCCAGTTGCGGTTGCAGCAGGCTGCTGAGTGCTCGGCTTGCTTTTTCCGAGGGTGGCTCAAGCGGCGACTTTCCCGTCACCAGGATGGCGTTTACTTTTCCTTCCTGGCGAAGTTCATCTTGCAGGGTCGGTAAGGCGATGTAAGCGTTGCGTGGCTGGCCTTGACTGGACCGTAAGGCAAATTGCCCTAACCCCTCTGCCGGGATCACGGCAGACACGGTCAGTTCGGGAATACTGCGGACCCGCTTCTCCTTGTCTCCCATGGGACTGTCCGCATGGACTTGTTGATCTGCCGGCAGGCGTAAGATGACGCGACTACCGATCTCGGCCCCCAGGTCCCGGGCCAGCGGCTCATTGAGAATAATTTGCCCTTCATCTGCTGCCAGCGTTTGGGCCTGTTGGCCCGTTCCCAATTTCCAGAAACTTGACTCGATTCCCAGGACAAGCACGTTACCGGCGCGAGCAGGCGAGCCGCTCTCTGGCATCGTTTCGACGGTTCCCTGGGGAAACAGGATTGCTGGCGCTGCGGCCCGGTAGTCTGTTTTGAACTGGTTGTTGCCCGCGATTTGCTCAGCCATTTCCTGTCGAAAGAAGCGGTCCGTGATGAGGATTTCGTCAATGCTTCCCAACCGGTCGAGTGTCAATTGGCGCAGGCTGCCTCGTGTCGAGTCGCCGATCAAGAGGGCACCGGTTAGAACGGCCGTGGCAGCACTCACACCCAGCGCGACGGCAAGATTGATGCGCCAGTGATGTCGCAAACTGCGGGTGACAAATTGCCGTGCTTGCCGATCACGAAACATCGACACCAGGCCTCGCAAGTTCTTCACGAGGTTGGGAATAGCCCGAGTGATATGGCGCCATCGAGACATATTGTAGGTCGACTCCCGTGGCAGGTTAGCTGGATTTACCGGTTCCTGGTCAGCTGAGCTGGCCGTTGTCCAAGGTCGTTTGTTTTTGCAGCTGATTGGCCAGGTCGTTGTTGTGCGTGACCACGATCAGCATGGTTTGTTCTTGTTGTTGGATTTCCAGCAGCAATTGCGTAACGTGCTGGGCATTCGTGCGGTCGAGATTTCCAGTCGGTTCATCAGCCAGTAACAGCAGCGGTCGACGCAACAGCGACCGGGCCACGGCAGCTCGTTCTCGCTCCCCTCCGGATAGCTCGGCCGGTCGATGACCAATACGGCTTTCCAGGCCAACGCGACCGATTAGGTCGTGTGCCCGTTGGACCAGTTCCTCCGACGGACTGCCGGTGGCCATGGCTGGAATCAAGACATTTTCCAGCACGGAGAGCTGAGGCAATAGATGATGTTCCTGGAAGATAAAGCCAATTTTTTCGTTGCGGAAACGAGCCAGTTGCGATTCCTCCAGTTGGAAGGGATCCTGGCCAGCTAGCTCAATGGTTCCAGAGGTTGGAGCATCAAGTGTTCCCAGTAGATGAAGCAAGGTACTCTTTCCACAACCGCTTGGTCCCAGGATGGCCAGGTTTTCACCCGCTTTAAGTTCCAGAGAGACATCGCGCAGCACTTGCAGCGGTTCACCGCGAGTTGGGAATTCCTTCGAAACATTGGTTACCGAAAGAGTAGACATCGGGTAGGTTCCGGGTAAGAAATCAGGACAATGATTTGCGTAAATCTTTGTTGCAGTATTGATTAAGTAAAGCAAGAGTTCCCATGCCGTAGAAAGAATATTCTACATCACAAAGCTGGTCCCATTCAGCACCCAGGGATCCCCCACCAGGCTGTTGCAGAGAATTGGCGTAGCGCAGAGCATGCTGGGCATCAATTTGATCGGTACCGTCGAGGTCCGTGAGTGTTAAGACACCGGTAAAAGTGCTCAAAATATCAGCAATCGGTATTCGCGTGTTGGCTCGCAAACCACCTTCATCCACCTGCATCGAAGCCAGGAAATCGATGGTTTGTGCAGAGATCGAGGGGTTCAGGCCATCCAGGATACTGAGGATTCCAATCGCGGCTGCCGTCGGATTAGTCCCTGCTCGCTTGCTCACCTTGTGTTCGCGAAAACCACCCTCTTCCACTGCCTGGCTCTGAATGAAATTGATTAATCGTTCCGGGTCACTCAACGGTTGTTCCAGCAATTGCAGGCAGAGTAACACCAGGAAGGAATGGTATGTACTGCTGTAAGCACCTTCAGGCGACTTGGCATAACCGCCATCTTCCCGTCTCAAGACTTCGAGCGTCGCAGCCACACTACTGGGCCAATCAGCAGACGCCTGCTCGAAGATATCGATGCCAGCTGCCGAATCCAGTAGCGCGGCGCTGTAGATTAGCGAGAGAAAGTCGATAACGGTTTCCTGTCCCTGGATTCGACTTGTCAAGAATGTTGCTAATCGCTCAGCAGGCGCACCGTGTAATTCACCCAGGATGGCTAGTGCGCGAGTGGCAAAGCCCGTGTAATAGAGATCGCTCTCCCCCTCGCGTCCCATGAAGCCACCGTCGGCCTGTTGGGATTTCAGGAAAAAATCGATGTGACGTTGCCGCTGCTCGTCTGCCAGTTCTCCGACGGCAGCGCCCAGTTTCAACGTGAGTTCTTGAAGGTAAGCAGTCATGTCGTTGTTTGCTGGTCAAAGGCAGGCAGCCACAGTGTCGACGTGTGCCGAGGGGAGATTTGTTGCCTTAATCGGCTGCTCCTGAAAGGCGGGTTGAATCAAGTTGATGCGCTGATATAGGGTGTGAGTAAGTCCACGTAGGTTTGCGGGATGACGATTGGCCTGGGAGGTTGACCGTGTGCCAGGCGACAACAAACCGAAGTGATCTGGCCAATGGCGACCTGCTGATCATCTTTCAGGAAATAAAACTGGTAGGTTACGCTTTTTTCACCCAGTCGCGCGATCCCAACGTCAATCTGTAGTTCATCCTCAAACGTCACGGGACGTGAGTAATCACAACTGGCAGAGACCCGCGGCCAGCTTATTGTCCCGGAATCATCCTTCGTCAGTACACTAGTCCCCAAGTGACGAAATAGCTCATGTTCAGCCTGTTCCATGTAAAGGAAGTAGGATGAAAAGTGGATCATGCCTGCTGCATCGGTTTCGGAGAATTCAACGCGGCGCGTGGTGCGATAGAGTTCGGCCATGCCTTGATTCTGGCTTGCTGCTACCGTACCCGCAAGCAGGGTTTAAGCACAGAAACGAAAGATCTCGCCAAAGAATTGCCGTTACTCACCCGTATAGGGCATCAATGCCATGAAACGAGCCCGCTTGATGGCCGTCGTGATGGCATGCTGACTGGCGGCAGAACAACCCGTCTTGCGGCGTCCTACAATCCGCCCGTGGCGATTGACCAGTTTCTTCAACAAGTCCACGTTCTTGTAATCGACGTACATCGGACGAGGCCGCTTGCCATCGACGTAAACCGGGTCTTTTTTCTTGCCTCGCGCAGTGGTCTTCGTTCGTTTATTAGACTTGCGACGTCCAACCGGTCGGTTCATGAGCTTGCTTTAAGTTGCTGAAGTCAATTCACTGGTTTGGCCCGAAACCATTCAGGCAAACCACCTATTCTACGTAATAATGCCTGCTACACAAGTGCGGTGGGGCTATTTTTCGCTGTGAAGGTTAGCCCGACCTACAGGCTGACCGCTGCG
>JAYGDG010000564.1:0-1762 GCA_046583015.1 Pirellulaceae bacterium
GGGAACCGGAGCAGGTGGTCTGCGCTTAAACTCGCGATACCGCCGCTCGACAACTTTATTGCCTTTTACTACCACGGTGGTTTCGTGACCGAAGCCAACAAAACTCTGCCAGCGAACCGAGTACGAATAATTACCGCTGCATTTTTCCTTGGCTTGTTGCCAGGCTTGCAGGCTCTTGGCCACCTTGGCCGGGTCCCCTTCGGCTGCCGCAGCAGGTGCCACCAGCAGCAGTTGGCAGGAAACAAACAGCAGGGCTATCAAACAGACGAGTTGTTGCTTTCGCATCATTATTCCTTTTCAAGAATCTCTCCGGCAATTGTTTCGGCCAAGCTTCTAAGAATATCGTAATCCATTGCTGGCCCGCGGGAAAGCAGTTCGTTATTGCGGTTTAAAATCATCGCCCACCAGCTGCAACAGGGTCCGCTCATCACGGGGCCAGGCAGCGGCAGGTTGAAAATCTTTCCGGTAACGGACGCTGCTCGAAATACGCGCGGGGCCAGCGGCACCACTAAAAAAACGCTGCTGGCTCCAGGGATCATCAAACATGCGGGCATAGTAAAACGCTTCCGGCCAGGGCTGCAAGACCAGCGACTCGTCAACCCGCTTGCCGTTAATCCAGAGCCGTACCCGCTTGTTCAAGGTCTCGGTCTCTAGCGTGATCGCAACATGACTCCATTGATCCGCCACCAGGGAACTCGCGCCATTCAATAGACTTCCCAGGCAGCAAACCGAGGGAACTCCCTGGTTACAAGCGATGGAAATTGCCTTCACATTGGAACCGCCACGATTGGAGAAACAGGAAAGATGCATCCGCTTACGTTCGATCGCCGCCCTGTCCGGCTTAACCCAAAATTCAATCGTTAAATCTTGTTTCTTAAGCTCTAGCAGTGACGGCACCAGTTTCTGCAAGGCAATTCCCTGCCCCGCAGCAATAGGAGTACTGGGCAGCTTCGAGGGTGGTTCGATAGCCCTGGCTGGGATCACAAACACGACCAAAATTGCCAGCCAATAAGTAATTCGAGGATTCACCGGGTCGTTTCCTTTGTGGCACCTGGTTCGCGTAAATGGGCGCTGGTTTCTCTTTAAGTTAGAATAACTTGCGACGTGGTTTCACTCAATCATTGGATGCCCCAAATCCAGGACGAATTATGTCTCGCTGGCCTCACAAGCTGAGAATCGACCTGTTGCTAGTGGTCATTCTCTGGCTGCCAGTCTCCACCATGACCTGGGCTGCCGATGCGGTCGATTACGCGAGCCAAATCAAACCACTACTGAAGAAACACTGTTTTGCCTGCCACGGGGCGCTCAAGCAAAATGCCCAGCTCCGCCTGGACGCCGGGCAGCTGCTGCTCAAGGGAGGGGAATCAGGGCCAGCGATCGTACCGGGAAAACCGTCGGACAGTCTGCTGCTACAGCGGGTCACAGAAACTGACAGTGACTTAAAAATGCCTCAGCAAGGAGTTCCTCTTAAGCCTGCTGAAATTACACTGATCAAGACTTGGATTCAACAGGGAGCCTCCTTTCCGTCCAGCGATCGACCAGAGAAAAGTGTCGGCGAACACTGGGCCTTTAACGTCCCCAAGCGTCCGCCACTTCCAGCCAGTAAGTTTCCTGGCTGGGACAAGAACCCGCTTGACCGTTTCATTGGATCTCGGTTGGAAGCAGCCGGCCTGGTCCCCTCCACCCAGTCGGTTCCCGAGAAACTGCTGCGGCGTCTCTATATTGATCTCACAGGATTGCCGCCCAGTCGTGACCAACTGCT
>JAYGDG010000579.1:0-4006 GCA_046583015.1 Pirellulaceae bacterium
AGTTCGATGACATCTGACAAGGCCCAGCTCATTCGTTCCGACTCGATGTTGTTGATTCGGTCAATATCTTCGTCACCGTTGATGACATGCGGTGTCATGATGATCAGCAATTCAGTTCGTTGGTCGGTTGTTGATGTAAATCGGAAAGCTGGTCCGATCAGCGGCAAGTCAGACAGATACGGAACGGCCCGTTGAGTTTCTGATGTGCTTTTGGTCATCAGGCCGGCGAAGACGACGGTTTGTCCGGAATGGGCGCTGACCACCGTCTGGGCCGTGGTCTTGAAGATCGGGGGCGAGAAGATCGCGGTTCCATCCGCGGCAATGGCGACTGGTGTTCCCTGCTCGGGGGGACCCACCTCTGACTTCTCGGTAGAAATCTCCATGACGATTAGTCCATCGGGGCTTACTCGCGGGCGTAACGTTAAGATCAGACCGACCTCTGTGTCGGTTGTGGAATTTTGCGAGCCAACATTTGTAAGCGTGCTGCTGGTAATTCGCGGTACACTCGACCCGACCTGGATAAATGCCTCTTGGTTGTCAAGAGTCATGATTTGTGGCCGGCTAAGGATGTTGATGCGGCCTGCATCTTGCAGAGCTCGGATCATGATATTGACCGATTCATTGGCGGCCGAAAGAACCATGCCCCCGTAGCCTAAGCCGCTGTTAGTACGTCCCATGGCGAAACTGGAGACGGCTTGTCCAGCCAGGTTGGGACGTGTTGCAAAGGACTCGGTTGTTAAATCGTTGCCCAGCGCTTGACTGAGAAACGGAAAACCAACGCTGGCCAAACCGCGGTCGAATAGCAAGCTGTCCTGCAAGCCGAGCTCGACACCGAATTGAAAGGCGTCAGATAATTCGACTTCCGCGATTAAGACCTGCACCATGACCATCTTGGGTCGGAAATCGAGGTCGTTAATAACCTTGACGATTTGGTCGAAGTACTTGGGTGTAGCACTGACAATCAGGCTGTTGCTGACCGATTCCGGAACTACGATAACTTCGCGGTTACTCTGCTCAAAGGGACTTACTAACTGGGAGAACTGCAACTGTTGCTGAACCAGTTGTCGTTGGGTGTTGAGGTAGTTGGTGATGGCCGTGGCCACTTCGGCGGCCGGTGCATTCTTAAGTCGGAAGACTTCGGTTTTGCGAGTTTCTATATCGCTTTCATCTAAACGCAAGAGGAGAATTTCTACCACACGCAAATCGGTTGATGAACCGGAGACAATGATGCTGTTTGTGCGAACATCGACAGCAAAACGAAGCGGAACCAGCGAGCTTTCACCGCCTGCGGTAGCAGTGGTTGGTTGCAAAAACGATTGGGTATTGAGCGTTTGTCCGCCAGTTGTCGGTTGGCCGAAGAGTGCTTGCAGCATGACAGCCAGGCTAGTGGAATCTCCATTCTTGAGTTGAAACACCTTGATTTGAGCTTCAGCGTTAGGAAGCTTGTCGAGCTGCTTGATTAGTTCCTCGATTAAGGGCATGCTCTTAGCCGGAGCGCGAACGATCAAGGCGTTCACGTTGGCATCAGCTGTGACTGAGACACCAGCCAGGATTCCAGAGTTGAGTTCAGCTGCATCACCGTCGCCGATTCTCATGATGGATAGCCGCGTTGATTGAGCCGACATGGTTGCCGAAGATGCTCCGCCGGCGCCACCCTGTCCGGCCCCAGGAGTGGTCTGTCCTGCCCCCTGGCCGGTAATCGCTTCCTGGAGAACCGGTTGCAGATCCTCAGCCAGCGCATTCTTTAATCGGAAGACTTTTATTTGATTGGTGGCGACGGCCTCCTCCACATCGATTCGTTTGAGGAAGAGGGCGATTTCCGCCATGTCCCGTGGCCCCGCGTTGACGATCACGGAGTTGCTGCGGTAGTCCGCAATAACACGGATCCGGGGTCCGAGGCCAATCCTGGCGGCGGTACCCTGGGCTTGTTGCCCCGTGGTTTGGCCACCGTAAAACTGTTGCAGTTGCCGCTCCGCGTCAATCGCAGAAACGTGTTTGAGTCGAAATACCTTTAGTTGAGTGGACGGTGCGACCGGTTGATCGAGCTTTTCGATCAGGTTGACGACTGATTCGATGCTCTCCTTGCGACCAATCATTAACAAGGCATTGGGCTTATCCAGAGGTGTAATGCTGACCGGGCTCTGCCAGGACCCAAAGACAGTCGTGTAGATCTGTGCGATCAATTCGGAGAGAGCGATATTGTTGACATGCTTTAAAAGATGGACGGTGATTTCCGGTTGAGTGTCTCGTACCGAGGCTTCGATCTCTTCGATGATCTTCGTCACGCGCTCGACATCACGCTTGTTACCCGAAACAATAAAGACGCCCAGGCTTTCGATGAATTCAATGCGGACCGGTCCGATGGCCCCCGTGTCGTCTTCGGGATCAATGGATGTTATGCCGGGCTCTTTTGGGGTGTCGGGTTTTTCCGGGTCATCTTCATCAGGTTTCTTGTTGGGGTCCTGGGGCGGCTGTTTCTCGGGTGCCGGGTCCGCTCCCTTTTGTGGCGCAGCCTGTTGGGCGACTGGCTGGAAGATCGACGTGATCAAATCTCCACCCCAGCGGCGTTCGCCTTCGCGAGGATTCAGCCGGATCGCGTCGGCAGTGGTGTTTTTTCGACCGGCAGCACGCGCCGCATTGTCAATGAGGCGAACCGCTTTGCGGACCGTAGCAGGGTCAGCACGTTTTACGGGAACCAGTTGAAGGTTCTTGCGAGGACTGTTTGCTGGTGCATCCAAGGCGCGGGCAACTTGGATCCACGCGTCGGTGATGGGCTTGGGACCTGCTACGGAAACTTGGTCGCGACGACGATCGATTTGCATGACCGGTTGTCGGTCGCCGGTTTCCGGCATTTGCACGAGGGACCGGGCACCATTGTCCTGGCTCGTTAGCAGTAAGCGGTCGCCCCATAGTTGCCGCAGCATTTCTTCAAACTGCTGCCAGTTGATGTTTTGAAGCTGATGGCTGGCCGTCGTACGGTCTGTAGCAGGCGTGGCCTGCGCAGGGTTGCTCGACAGGGGCGTGCTAGCTGCCGGTTGTTGAGCCAGGTTAGTACCGAGTAACTGTTGAGCAATCTGTGCTTGAATTGCGGGAGGAGCGATGACCAGCAGCTGACCCGTTCGCTGGTCCGTGGCTACACGGACGCCCGTGGTGATGGGGTACTGTTGTCGCAGGACATTGATCCAATAGGCCAGTTGTTGAGTCGGAACCGCGTATCCTTTCACGATCGCGGCCGTTGCTGATTGGGTTGCTGCAGGTTGCCGGAGAGCCGCCGTCGTTCTGGGTTGGTCAAGATTGCGGATTAGCTGTCCCGCCATTTGTTGTATTTGCGGATTGCCACCGACGAACAGGCGATTATTGACTGCGTCAATTTGGACGTCTGCTGAACCAACCAGGTCATTGAGCATCCGCCGTAGGTCGGGCGCAATGACATGAGCGCTGTTGTGGCGCAATACGTAGGGTTGGTATCCAGCGACTGCTGGTTGCGGTGAGGCGGGAGGACGAGCAGGCCTCACTGGTTGCTTCGGATTTTGAGAAAAACCGCTCAAGGGGTAGAGGAGGATTATCAGAAGCAAGGCAGCATGGAAGTGTTTCATGATCATCGATCCAGTAAAACTAGTAAAGAACCTGTTGTTGAGCAAATGATTCATCAGTCAATTTGTCCTGGCTAACCGTGGTTTGTTAGGTCGTACAGAATGCGCAAGACGACATAACCGAAATACTGGAAAACCCGTTTATATCCTCATAATCGGTAAACTTTAGCAAGGTAATGAGCTAAAAAACCAACATTTCGGCGAGCAAAAGATATCAATAAGGATTCATAAAAAGAGAGTCCAAAAATCGACTCCCCTGCGGAGGTGAACAAAAAACACCCCAAGTGATGTGGACTTTGCCTGAAAGAAGATGCTAGCATCGCTAGAAAGGCAGGTTTCGGCTCTCAGCTGTGAATAAGCCAGCTGGTCCAAGCGGATTAGACAGAAACTCTGCTAGCGTGACGGCGGGAGGC
>JAYGDG010000593.1:0-6515 GCA_046583015.1 Pirellulaceae bacterium
AGCAGTTGGGTGCCGTTTGGCAGGTAGACAGCACTGTTGACCAGGAAGCCTGATTTGAAGGTGGCCAGATCCTGATGACACAACCTGTACAGATAGTGCCATTCAAAGCCCCTCAGATCTTCGTCGGGAGTCTTGCCTGCGTGGCGGTTCAAGAGGTTGAGAATGTTCTCGACATGCGCATCATCCCAGGCCATTTGGGCCAGGTTCATGTGAGCGGCGTACAAGTTGGATTGGGCAGTTTGCTTTGCTTCCTGCGCTGCGAGCGCGTTGGCTTGGGCGATTTCTCTTGCTTTCTGGGCAGCCTGCAAGTACTTCATCGCGACGGCAGCCTGGTGAACGGCTTGCTGACGGGCCAGGCTCTCTTTCTCGGCCATCTTTCGGTGGTGGAGAGCTGCCAGGGAACTGACAATGGCCACTATGCAAACCAGCAAACCAACGGCTGCACTCAAACCAGCAATCAGTGGTTTACGCTGACACCAGCGCCAGGCGTGTTCCAACTGGCCAACAGGCCTCGCTTGGACAGGCTTTCCTTCCAGGAAGCGGTCCAAATCTGTTAATAATTCAGCGGTTGAAGGGTAGCGTTTGGCAGGGGATTTTTGCAGACACTTGAGGCAGACGGTTTCCAGGTCCGGGCTGACGGTTGGGACTAACTGGCGCGGCGGGACCGGTTCCGCTTGAGTCAACTGGGTAAATGTTTCGAGGATCGTTGCTGCCTGGAAAGGTGGTCGTCCGGTGAGGAGGCAGTAGAGGATTGCTCCCAGTGAATAGACGTCACTCTGCACACCGACAGCCGCTGAATTGCCGTTGATCTGTTCCGGAGACATGTAGCTGGGCGTTCCCACGATGTCTCCGGTAACGGTCAATTCGTTCTGATCACCGATTTGTTTCGCCAGGCCAAAATCAGTGATCCGCGTCTGCCCGGTCTTGGTCAACAGGATGTTGGCGGGCTTTAAGTCACGGTGAACGACGCCTTCTTGATGTGCATAACGGATTGCCCGGGAAATTTCTCTTACCATGGCCGCGGCTTCACGTTGTGCCAGGGGGCCCTGGCGGAGACGTGAGGCCAGGTTTTGGCCGTCGACATAGGCCATCGTGAAGAACGGATGGCCATCGTGCTCGCCAATTTCGTAGATGGGAACAATGTTCGGGTGGTCCAGCTTGGCTGCAGCTTCCGCTTCGCTGTAGAACCGCTTGAGTTCTTTCTTAGTGGCGAACTTGCCCGCCAGGATCATCTTGAGCGCGACGATTCGTTTGGTTTGAACTTGGCGGGCTTTGTAAACTACGCCCATGCCGCCACGATCGATTTCATGGAGCAGGTGATAGTCACCGAAACGACCTAGCGTCGCGGGAGACTGGCCAGTTTTTCTTTCCTCGCTCGTGGACTGGTGATGGATCGCTGTTGTGGCTTCCGGAGAGATGGCGACACAGCAGTCATCAGACACTTGAACGGTCTGCTGGACACTGGCAAACGAAGGCATTCCAGAGTCGAGAGCACGGTGAACTTCCAGTAGCCGTTCCAGCCTCTCCGCGACGGAGGAAAAACGCTGACAGTATTCTTCACTGGCCGGTTGCTCGCCCAGGCTCTCGCGAACACAGAACTCACCGTAGATAAGTTCTAGAAGTGAATCTTCATCTTCTTCTAATTGCGGGTGCGCCTGTAAAAGCGATTCAATAGAGATCGGGTTCCCCTGCTTCCAGCACTGATGCTGGAAGGCACGGATCCGGATTAATAATTGTGTTGTTGTCAGTAAAGAGGTGTTAGTCATAACGCGAGTCGTCCAGGCCAATTTGGTTGGCGACGCGGTCCATGGCTCGGGAAAACCGTTTTCTGATGGCTTCGGAAGTGCCACCAATTTGTTGGGAAATTTCTTCCCAACTACAACCGTTTAAACGGTGTTCCGCAATCTCATTTTCCTCGTCGCTTAGCTGGTTACGCACCATGTTCAACATCTCCTGATGTGCGACCAGACTGCCGGGAGTCTTCTGTTCCTCCTGTAAACCAAGTTCCTCGACACTTGTCTTTGCCACTCGACGTACGTCGCGACGATCACGCTGTTCGCTTCGTACTCGATCCGTTGCCTTGTTGCGGACCATGGTTGCCAGCAAGGCCAGCAACTGCTCCGGTGTTTCCAAGTCAAACTGACCGGCCGCGGCCCGCACGAAAAAATTTGCCATGATCGACTGGCAAATGTCCATGGAATCGACGACACGACGCAGAGACGGATCAGTTAACCGGACACGCGCTAGAACTCGCAGTTCCGACTCGTAGCGGCGGACCAGTTCAGCGGCTGCCTGCTCATCTCCCCGACGGACGCTATTGATTAAATCGTCAAACGCTGTGGATTCGGACACGGTTGGCTAACTCCTGGCTTGCTGGGGTAGGGAAAGGGAGCCAAGAAAGACCTCTGAAGGGCTTTTCTGGAGAACACTGGTTCGATGCAAGATGTGTTGTGTAAATAAGTTACGTTGGATTTGTGGGCCTGTCCTCCACGGTCGCCCCAATAAAATATGATTCATTCGGAAACCGAATTTTTTGCTGCGACCAGGGTCAATTGGTGAGCACGTGTTAAGCCCGCTTTTTCACGATCCAGGCAGAGACCATGGTAGTCGCCGGCGGCCCACGTGGTGAACTGGTCATCGTAGTGAGGACTGCCCGGCTGACCAGACTGGCTCTGGCAGTCGACCGCCAGCATTTGAGGCGGCTGGCTACTGAGGTCGTGAATCAGTCGGTAGCCAGCACCGGTAGTCCCGAATCCGGTGTTGCAGACTGTCATCATGTCGCCATTGACCGGTTGTGCCGTTTGGTTCAGTAATTGAGCTAAATCGCCTCGCTCGGCTAGTACATGAGAGAAGCTGATCACTTGAACCCGTCCCCAAGTCCACTCCCCGATCTTTTCGCCTAACTGTTCGGTCAGTTGTTCGAGTGACTGATGGAATGATGAGCGTATTTGCTGCTCGCGATCGTTGGATGCAAACCACTGGCAGGGATCTTCATGCAGTAGCCTGGCGGCCACTCCACTTACCGGGGCTTGCATGAATGATTGGATCTCCTGATCGAACTGTTCCGCTGCAACTCGCTGACACCAGCAGCTGAAGAACGTATTAAACAGGGTTGGTCCGACCAGGTTCATGTCCACATGTCCATTCCAACTTTGCAGGATCTCCAGTGCTTTGGGGACCTGGAGATGTGTGTCATTTTTCAGCAAGTGCAGCAGCGGGGGCAAAGCTGCGACGGCTCTCAGGGAAAGCGTGTCAAGCTGCATTTTCTGGAAGTCTTCCACGGTTTGTTTTTCTTTTTCCGTCAACATTTGACGAATCCTGGCAGCGCGGTGCCCGCTGCTCCAGCAACCAGAGAGAGGATAAGGATAGTCATTGGCGGCGAGTCGGTTATTGGCACTGGCAATCCAGCCCCGCGAAGGGTCTGTGAGGCGAGGCATGGAAGAGAAAGGAATCAGGCCATCCCATTGGTGGTTAGGATCCCATCCCGGTCGATAGCCCCGTTCCGCGATGCGTCGTATGGGAACCCGGCCGGCTGCCTGGAAACCAATATGTCCGTCGGTATCCGCGACCATCAGGCTGAAAGTTGGCACGTGCCAGGGCCTGGTTGCCTCTTGGAATTCCACTACGGTCTTCGATCGTCCCATGTCCAGCAGGGCGGTTAGCCAGCCACCTGCCTGCTCCCCTAGCCATTTCAAGGAGACGGGACCGGTGGAGCGGGCTGCCGCTGGCAATAACTCGTCCACGATCGGTCCGTTTCGGGAACTTGTGATTTGCAGGGTAACGTCCTCTTGATCTCGTATGCGAACAATCTCCTCGCGCCTTTGGGCAGGTTCCCATTGGTCCCCAAAAAGAAAACAGTCGGAGTGATCAGGCGATGTTTTTTCCTGGTACAGGTCACGCAGCGAACAAATGTTGTTGGTGATTGACCAGCCCACCTGCCGATTACGGCCGAACATGACAGCGGGCATTCCGACGTAAGCCATCCCGGCGACGTCAAAGGAACCACCCTGTAAGACCACTTCGTACCAGCATGAGACGGCTTCAAAGGCAATGTGCGGATCGCTGGCCACCAGAGGTAAGCCACTGGCCGATCGGGCTCCATTAACCACCCAGTTATTGCTGCCGTGTCCGTCGAATTCACTGCCGCTGACACCTCCTGTCGATTCTGGCGGGTCACTGACTGCTGGATAGCTGCCCGCGGGCATGATACTCTCTTCGTCCGCTTCGCCGAGCAGAAACTGGTCCAGTCGAGTTCCTTCTCCCAAGGCTCGCTTTGCCAGTTCCGGCGCGACAATGACGGGAAAGCGACCAGTCAGATACCAGCGAAATTCACATTCAATGGCCAGCGAGTCCAGCGGAGTCCAGGGGGCAGGACGATAATCGAGCAAGTCGAATTCAATCGGAAGCTTATCTGACTGGTCGATAACGATGTTGACCCCCTTGGCAAAGGATTCGAGTATCGTCTGGGTTTCTGCACTCAAGGTCTCCCATTCACGACTGGCGATCCTGGCTAAGCCGACGGTATGGGCCACGCGGTCAGATTCCAAGGCATCGGCACCAAGGATTTCTGACAACTGGCCCGTTGCCTTGCGCCGCAGATAGTCAAGCTGGAAGAGTCGATCTTGCGCCATGGCCAAGCCAAAACCACTGAAAAGATCGCAATCATGACTGGCGTAAATGTGCGGAATCCCCCACTTGTCACGATCGATTTCTACCTTCGTGGAAAGGTTGGTCGGAAGCGAACCATCATAGCAGGGTAAACGTGACTGCAATTGCTGCTGCCACCAGGCATCGAACGTCTCACGATTCCAGTTGTTTTGCTGGCAAACGGTCTCGATGCGTTCGCCCTTTCCCAGTTGCTTCAGACATTGAGAGTCAGGTGTGACAGTCATCGGGTATCTTTTCAAGGTAAGAAGTTAAGAAAAAGCGATCGTCATGGAAGTGAGTCTGTTTACGAAAAAAGTCTGCCCCTAGATCTGATATTGAAGGAGTGGCTCGAACCCGTGGGCAGGAAAAATACTCGGCATCGACTAAATGTGGCACTATTATAATGAGTTTCAGGTGGCTGGCAATTCAGTGGTCAGGATGGCGTGTCTGGGCGATTAGTTGGGAGGGTCATCATCCCAGTTTGACGCCGGGAAGGCCAATAGAGTAATTTATGGAGACACCAGTGACAGCAGGCAGAGTTGACCGTTGGTCGCTGCCGGCATCGTATGCGTGACTGGGATAATCCAACAACTCATTTCTACGTAATGGCATGTCGGATACAACGAAACGCTGGGTGCAGGGATTTCGAGATGGAAATCCAGAACTGATCGAAGAGTTCTGGAACCAGTACGAGGTTCGGCTCAGACGCCTGGCGGAACGAAATCTAGGCCAGCAAATTCGCCGTCGGGTAGCTTCGGATGACGTGGTTCAGTCTGCTTTTCGAACGTTCTTGCGTCGAGCACATCAGGATGAATTTCAATTGTCCGATCGCCAGAGTTTACTGGCGCTGCTTTGTACGATCACGTTGAACAAGATTCGTGAAAAAGTACGCTATCACAATCGCCAGAAACGGGGGATTGATCAGGAGCGTTACCTGGACGCGATTGCCGACCTGGGTGGTTCGGAAGCAACACCGGATGAAATTGCGGCATTCCACGAAGTTGAAGAGATGATTGCTGACTTTAGCCAGGAGGAACAACAAATCATCCATCTGAGACTGGAGAGCTATACCAACCACGAAATCGCCAACCAGCTTCAGTGTTCCGAACGCACGGTACGTCGCCTAATGAATCGCATTCGAGAACGTTTCAAGCAGGAACTGGGCTTGGGCCTGGACGACAACTAAGACTGGCCGTTTGCAGAGAATGGCGTCAAGCTTTTGTTAACGGAACCAGTGTGTCCGTATCTGTTTCCCACAACTTGAGTCGCAAACAATTGAAAACGTCGCGAGGACGCAACGACGTGGTTAAGGGAGTCTGCAATTCTTCGAGTGCCGCCATCGCTTCGGGAAGCCGGTAAAAAGGAATGAGAGCATTTAAATGGTGCACATGGTGATAGCCAATGTTCCCGGTAAACCAACTCATTAAGCGATTCATGCGGATGTAACTGGATGATTGCAGAGCGGCAAAGACATAATTCCATTCCTCACGGTTGCGAAACTGTACACCGGGGAAATTGTGCTGGGCATAAAACAGGTAAGCGCCCATGGCAGAAGCGATTGTAAATGGAATAACCACTGCCAGTAAGACAGCCTGCCAGCTGATGAAAAGTCCCAACCCTACGATCAAACCGGTATGAACAACCAGAGAAAGTGCTGAATCCCAATGCCGTTTTGGATTGACCATTAGAGAACGTAAGCACATTCCATAGATGAAAATAGTCAGGTAACCGCAAGCAATCGTCAGCCAGTGTCGCGAAATCCGGTAGGTAAAACGCTCCCACCTGGAGGACTGCTCATACGTCTCACGCGTCATGATCGGATAGGAACCAATACTGGCACCATAGATCTTAGATCGGAAGAGCACACG
>JAYGDG010000600.1:0-2019 GCA_046583015.1 Pirellulaceae bacterium
TAGGGGTACTCTCCCTGCTGGTCTGCTTCCAACACGAAGACGCAGTTGGGATGCGAAATGCCACTGGCCAACTGGCCCTCCTGGCGAAATCGGCTCATGGCCTCCTCGGAAGTTCCCAGGTCGGGCAGAATCACCTTCAAGGCCACCCGCTGCCCCGAACCAAGTTCCTCGGCCTCGTAAACACAGCCCATGCCGCCGGCACCCAGTTGTTGCAGCAACCGGTAGTTACCGATCTGTTCCGGGACGGTCGTCATCGTGGTGGTCCGATCGATACCGGGCAAAACGGTCATGGCCGTCTTCATGGGGTCAGTGGTAGCCGGGATAAATGTCTGGGCTTCGTGGGTGTCGGGTCCCTTGAAGACGGTGCTACGGAAGGCGGCCTTGGTATCGACCAGCAGGGCATCGACATCGGCAACTTGTGCTACCACCTGGCCGCAGTCGCGCACGTACTGCTGCTGATCGATCGCCAGGCTGCAGGCTCGGCGAACATGGATCTCCTGGCTAATCAGTCGCCGGATGATTTCCGTCTCGGACAACTGGGGAAATTGTTCGATGTACTGTGTCAGGGGCAGCAACAGGTACTCGCCGCCGGGACTTTTTTGCTGCTGGGAACCGCGGAACTCGATGTCGATATGGACCAGTTCCTCGAGCGTGGCAGCGTAACTGGCGTCCCCGGCAGCGGGCAAAAACTCGGCGAGGTTCGCTGGCTCTCCCCGTTGCCAGGAGAGTTCGAATTGGCGGCGTGCCTGTTCGTTGATTCCGACCGGAGGGTTCACACTTGGGATTTCTTGGGCACACTGGGTTCAGCGGCCCTGAGGCGGGAAAACGATCGAAGCCGCCTTGGCAGCTTGGCTGTGAGAACCACCGTTCGACTCAGGAGCCGCTGCTAAGCAGTCAGTTTCCCACATCGGCGTCCATAGTCCAAGCCGTGATCTTCAGAGAACCAGTCAGCTGGCCCCGCTGGGTGGATTACATTTGCCACATATTGTGGGTGTGGATCATGTCCATCGCCTGCAGGAACTGGCCAGATCAGCCTTGCCACGAACGTGCGGTAGCGGGGATATTAGCCCCTGATGAGACAGCTGAGCTGTCTTCGTTTAGTGGATCAGTCGGTGGGGATTGTAGCGTGGCCTTGAATCCGATCAGCGTACTGGGCGTCATTCTGCGCAGAGTAGCCCATGGGCTCATTAAGCGCTACTATCCCAAGATCCAGATCACCGGTGCCGAAAACATTCCCAAGACGGGCCCGGTCTTGTTCTGCGCGAACCATCCCAACTCCCTAATCGACCCGGTCCTGATTGGCGTTACGGCCCGTCGCCCGGTCAGTTTTATGGCCAAGGCGCCCCTCTTTAAAACACCCCTGCTCGGTTCGGTCATAAAGGCACTCGGCATGGTGCCGGCCTATCGCGGCCAGGATGACGCCCGCCAGGTGAAGAAAAACACGCAAAGTTTGACACGGGTTGTCGAGGGACTCAAGGCAGGCCGGGCGATGGGAATCTTCCCCGAAGGTATGTCGACTGATGTCCGGCAGGTGGGGTTGGTCAGGAGCGGTGCATCGCGAATTGTGCTGCCGGCGTTCGCCCAGGGGGTTGAAGACCTGGTGATCATTCCGCTGGGCATCAATTACGAGTCCAAAGAGCGACTAGGCAGTAAAGTCTGGATGAACGTCGGCGCGCCGATCAGCATTAAAGACTTCGTGGAAGAATATCAGCAGAAACAGCAAGAACCGGTCGACGTCGGGGAAGACAAGAAGCTGCGACGGGAATTGACCAGCCTGCTGGGAGATCGTTTGAAGGAAGTGGTGGTCCATGTCGACAATGCCGACTGGGATCCGCTATTGAGTGACCTGGAGTCGATCGTTCGTCGTGCTCGTCACAAACCGTCGCTGAGAATTCCGGCTCTCATGCGTCGCAAACGAATTGCTGATGCCATCAATTACTTCTACCAGGAAGATCCGCAAACGGCGGAGGTGATGATCGGTCAGATTCAGTCCTATCACGACAAGATTCGTGAAGCGGG
>JAYGDG010000612.1:0-2129 GCA_046583015.1 Pirellulaceae bacterium
TCTCTGGTCGGACCACGGCTGGCACCTGGGTGAAAAACAACACTGGCACAAGAGCACGCTCTGGGAAGAAGCGACCCGGGTTCCGCTCATCATCGATGCACCCGGCCAGCCAGCCGGGGTCTGCCAGCGCCCGGTCAGCCTGCTCGACCTCTATCCAACCCTGCGGGATCTCTGCCAGTTAAAAACAGGCCAAAAACTCGATGGGGTCAGCCTGGCTCCCCTGCTGCGTGATCCAGCAACCAAATGGGACCGCCCGGCGGTAACCGAGTTCAAGCTGGGCAATGCGGCCGTTCGCTCCCAGAGGTACCGCTACATCCGCTACCAGGACGGGAGCGAGGAACTCTACGACCACCAGGTCGATCCCCAGGAGTGGACCAACCTGGCCAACGAGAAAAAGTACGTGCAAACCAAGCGCGAACTGGGTAACTGGATCGCCAAGGACTGGGCGCCCTCGGCCGCCACCAAGAAGGCCTTCCGTTTTGACCCAGAAACCTACATCTGGAAAGAGAAGAAAACAGGTCGCAAAATTTCCGGGAAATAAACAAACTGAATCTACCCGAACCCACCGTGAACATCATGCAACTGACCAAGAATTTGAAGCGTCCATGCCTCCTGCTGGCTACCTGCCTGTTGCTGCTCTCCCTTCCGGCACCGCTAGTCGCTGCCCAGCACGACAAAACCAACGTCGTACTGATCCTGATCGACGACCTGGGCTGGAAAGACGTAGGCTGTTACGGCAGTACATATTACCGGACGCCCCATATCGACCGACTGGCCAGCGGGGGCATGCGATTCACCGATGGTTATGCAGCTTGCAACGTCTGTTCACCAACACGGGCAGCGATCATGACCGGCAAGTACCCGGCCCGCCTGCTGTTGACCCAGTGGTTGCCCTCGGGTCGCTGGAGCCGTACGAATCATAAGCTGAAGGAAGGTCGCTACGTCTCGAACCTGCCACTGGAAGAGGTGACTATTGCCGAGGCCATGCGGGAGGCCGGTTACCAGACGGCCTTCATGGGGAAATGGCACCTGGGAACCGAGACCTACTACTACCCCGAGCACCAGGGCTTTGACCTGAACGTGGGCGGCCGCGACTTCGGGGCACCGGGCAGTTATTTTTACCCTTTCGCCGGCACCTGGAAAATTCCCACCACTGGAAAGATCCAGCAGAAGCCGGGCCCCGTGGGGGGCAAGCCGGGTGATTACCTGGTCGACCGCCTGGCAGAAGAAGCAGAGCAATTCATTCGCCGCAGTGCAGACAAGCCCTTCTTCCTGATGCTCTCCCACTACGCGGTCCATGCACCGTTGCAGGGGAAAGCCGACAAGATCAAACGGTACCAGCAGGTTGCCAAGGACCAACGACAGGGTCAGCCCGCTTACGCGGCAATGGTCGAGAGCGTGGATGAGAGTGTCGGTCGCGTGATGCGAACGCTACGGGAACTCAAAATCGATCAGCAAACCCTGATCATTTTTACCAGTGACAATGGGGGCTTTGCCAAGGCTACCAGTAATTCCCCGCTACGGGCCAACAAGGGAAGCAATTACGAAGGAGGCCTTCGCGTGCCGCTGATTATCAAGTGGCCAGGGAAGACCAGGCCCGCTTCGGTTTCACATCAGCCGGTCATCAGTACCGACTTTTACCCAACGATCCTGGCAGTCACCGGTCAACCGGCCCGCCCCTACCAGCACGTCGACGGTAAAAACCTCGTCCCGCTGCTCACCGGCAAAGGATCGTTTCAACGGGACGCCATCTACTGGCACTACCCACACTACAATCGTCACCCACACAGTTTCCCTTCCGCCGTCGTTCGCGCCGGCAACTGGAAACTGATCGAAGCTTTTGAAACGGGAAAACTTTCGCTTTACGACCTCCAGAACGATCTGGGTGAAAAGACCGACCTGGCCAGTCAAGATCCAGCTCGTGTCAAGAAGTTACAGACCCTGCTCAAAGCCTGGCAACAGGACGTGGGCGCCGACCCTATGAGGCCAAATCCCCAGTTCACGGGAGATCGCCGATGAATTGCTGCTTTAATCTTCAATGGCCTGGTCGGATGCTCTTCGGAGCCCTGCTGCTCGTGGTCACCAGCGGCAGCGCGGCAGAACGTCCTAACATTTTGCTCATCGTTTCC
>JAYGDG010000615.1:0-2415 GCA_046583015.1 Pirellulaceae bacterium
TTGTGTGCACGGGCTGTTGTGCCCCACATGAAGCAAGCCGGTTATGGACGGATCATTAACCTGGGCAGCACGCTGGGACTGGTGGGACTGGCAAACCGAACGCCTTACACCGCCAGTAAAGGTGCCGTGGTCCAGATGACAAGGGCGCTGGGACTGGAATTGGCTTCGTTTGGAATCACCTGTAACGCCATTTGCCCAGGACCATTCCTGACGCCAATGAATGAACCGATTGCTGATACCGAAGAAGCCAAGAAGTTTATCGTGGGTGCCACGGCCTTGGGACGTTGGGGCCGACTGGAAGAGATCCAGGGAGCCGCCATCTTCCTGGCCAGTGATGCTTCCAGTTACCTGACTGGCAGTATGTTGACTGTGGACGGTGGTTGGACTGCCCAGTAGAGGTTGCCTGCGCGTTTGATTGACGCAGCCTTTGCCAGCTTTGATAATAGAACTGTCACAACTAGCACTAACACGGAAAGAAGATAAACGATGATGGTTTCCACGACTTACGGTTTGATGACATTACTGATTGGTGGGTTCCTGCAGGCGGCTGCTGGACCCGCTATTGCTGTTCCGAAAGCAAAGCAGCGTTCGATTAGCTTGCAGGTGACAGTTCCCACGAGTGGCTGGAACGTGGAGATCCAGGAGGTTTACCAGGTCGAGAAAGAACTGTGGGTGATTTCCCATTTGGCAAGTAAAGGAGGCATTGCCTTGCAGGTCATTTCCCAAGTTAAAGACTCGGTTAGCGTGCCGAAATCGTCGTTGCCGGTGAAGCACTTTGTCACCGGGAAACGCTGGAATTGGAAGAACAAGGAACCGTACCAGTTTCTCAAGGATCGTAAGATGCTGGACCGCGATTTAAAGCAGAAGAAAGCGGTGCTGGTCTACCGGCGTCCAGTCAAGAAAGAGAAACCTAACCAGCTTGGGCAGTATATCGTCGTCTATAAGAAGACGGTCTTTGTTGATGGGAAGACGAAAACAGGGGAGACACTGGAGCAACTGGCCAAGCGTCATACCAGGCAGTTTGGTGGTAAACTTGGCAGGGTCTTGAAAATTATCAACGGCTATTCAGCCAGTTTCAGTCCCGCTGCCGTGGAGAAGCTCAAGAAGCAACCGGAAGTGAAGTACATCGAGAAAGATGGGCCGGTGAGCATTCGCTAGCTCAGCGAACGAGGGTCAGGCCGTATTTCTGGCGACCTTGCCACGGTTGCGAGTGGGTCGCCGTTGTAAGGCAGGTTCGATTTGGGGATAATGAAGTCTCATCCTGGTTTGATTTACTGACCCTGGTTTGAATCGGACGCAGATACGACTGTGGAATCTGAACAAGCAGCTGCTGCACCCTCGCTTACTCCAGCTCCACCACCGGTGCTGCGAGCCAGTTTTTGGTTGGGAGCGATCGTCATACTGGGGGCCATGGTCCTGGGATTGCTTTATTCGGCTGGTCGAGATCGTACCTTACCCAGTTTGCAACTGGCCTATTATCCAGGCATTGCGAAACTGGTTGAGGCTGGTGAATATCGACAGGCGCTGGACCAGTTAAACGTTGCCATTGAGCTTGATTTTCTTAGCCGGGTACGAATTCACCAGGAAATTGCCCAGATTGCGATGACCAACGGGCAGTTGGACGATCATATTGCTGCTTGCCGGGCCTTGATCACGGCGGGGGCGGCTGACGAAGTTACCAGTTTGAATCTTTCCGGGTCCTTGCTGATGCGAAGTGCGACGGGAGATCATCGTCGAGCGGAAGAATTGAGTCGTGAGTTGTTGCAGAAGTACCCAAATCATCCAGCCGTCAACTGCAACCTGGGGGCTGCCCTGCTGGGCCAGGACCAGTTGGTTGAAGCAGAGCAATACTTTCTGCGTGCTCTTGAATTGGAACCGGGCTTGTTGCCGGCACAAGCTGGGCTGGCAAAGGTTCGGGAGGTAAAAGCAACTCGTGAATGACCAGCCACCACGGTCAGGTTTTGCTTCTTCTCTGCTGGGCAATTCATTTGTCCATCCGCTGTTCGACTATTTGCTCATTGGAGGTGGCCTGAGCCTGCTGGTAGCTGGACTGGTTTACTGGACTGCGCCGCTGGCAGCTGGCGATGGTGGGCAGGGTTATTCGATCCACGCCCGGTTTGCCTGGATTCCAATGGTGATTTTACTCAGTAAAAGCACCCATTTTGCTTCTTCCACCGTACGCCTTTATAGTAAGCCGGGAACTTTCCAGGCCTTGCCGTTCTTGACGATGGCATTTCCCCTGGTCTGCCTGCTGGTGACCACGCTCTGCATTGTCTACCCGGTCAATCTCGGTACTAATTTGCAGAAGCTCTACCTGATCTGGTCACCCTACCATTATGCAGCACAGGCCTATGGGCTGGCGGTCATGTACAGCTATCGGTCGGGTTGCCAGTTGGGTTTGAACGACAAGCGGCT
>JAYGDG010000700.1:0-1544 GCA_046583015.1 Pirellulaceae bacterium
TGAAAAGTGCTTCTTGGGATCCAGCAGGTTGGCCAGTCGCAGGTCTTGGAACTTGGTCTCTAATTCCTTCAGCGAAACAGTTCGTAAGACAGCACTGGTCGGATCCACTGCCAGGATATGCAGTTTAATGTTGGACCCCAGGTCCTGGCGGTCAACGGTGACCACGCCCTGCTCGTTGGGCTGCAGGTTCACCAGTGAAACTGCCTGGTCTGAGAGGAAATCCAGGTTGGCATAATCCCCTGTACTGGCGGCCCCCTGTTTCTTTTGGTTGGCGTCAAATACCTTTGAATCACCCTTGGCGGATACGGTGCCAAACGCCTCTCCGCGCTCTGCCAGCTGCAGCGTGGTCTCGGTGGTTCGCAGTACCCAGGGATTTAGCAGTATGCTGGGCCGCTCAAGCATGTTGCCCGGATACTTTTGCTGGTACTTGCGATCAATGATGTAACGGTATTCGTCACCTATGTTGCGTCCGGACGTGTAGAGTGAAGGGAGGGTGGACGTTTGACGGCCAACCAGGATGTCCCCCAATGTTTTCTGCATTTGACTGTACGCCGAATAGGCCGGCTCGTAACGACTGGCAAAAACATGTACGCGGGAGACGGCATTGCTATTGCCCAAGCGAATTTGAATCGCCTGCTCTCCAACCTCTACGGCCGAAATATGCAGCGGTGCGATTGGGCGAGTTTCCAATTGTCGGAAACTGCTAACGGCGTGATTGCCCACGTTCGGCCCATCGGTCAGACGGAGAGAAATCTGCTCATTGGTTCGTTTTAAGAGCAGGTTGTAATCTCCGGCGGGCAGTTGGTTCAGTTCAATGAAGCCGTTCTTCAATTGAATCGCCGAAAAATGATCGGAGACAAACGTGCTGCCCCGCACCTGTAGCAAGGAAAACTCATCCCGCTGCGGCTGGGCATTGCTGCCAAGATAGGGCAATTGAATCGGTTCACCCACTTTGCCATGGATTAAGGCAGGATAATAGCAGCGGTCCTTTTCCAGCGGCCAGGATCGCGTTGTACCCCCGACGTCGGTGGCGCTGAGGGTGACAATGTCCGTTACGGGCCCCAGCGTGATGCGTCCAGCATCGTCTGATTGCAGCGTCACATGAACCGGATGCTTGAAATCCCGGTGTTTGAGAACCAGTTGGGTGGGCCGATGGGCTTTGATCTCGCCCGATTTACCCAGCAATTCGAGAATGTAATTACCCTCGATCTGGGCCAGGTGAACGGTTTGGATCTTGTCGGTACCGTCAATCTGGTTCAAGAGAAACGTTGTGGAGTCAGACAGGTCAACTTTTTGGTTGAGGCTAAGGTTCTGCACCTTGCCTTGCAGCACGAAGCTGATCTGCTTGAGTCGCTGTGGGACCTGGAACTCGAAAACTGATTCGCGGTCTTCAAACAACTTGAAGTCGGAGACAACCTTGGTGCTGACAATGTCATCACGGTCTGTTGATTGGATGATTAAGCGAACTTCTTCCAGTACGGAAATGGTAATCGGTTTACCGTTCACGGTCAGTTGAGGATGGATTACGACGCCGGTCTTGTTGC
>JAYGDG010000708.1:0-6770 GCA_046583015.1 Pirellulaceae bacterium
CTTCTCGTATGTTTCCTTGAGCGGCTCGAAGGCAAACTTATTCAAGACTGCGATCAATCCACGATCTCCCTGGTCCTGGACTACATCGCTTAGAGTATCGATCGCATTGTAGAGTTTTTCCATGGCAATTTCATATTGTTCAATAGCTGCTTCCTGGTTCCCCGCTTTGACGGCCAGGCTCGCTTCCCGTACGGCTCGAATCGTCGCCAGGTATTCCAGCACATATTCCCCCCGTTTTGCCCAGTAAAAAAGCAAGCGTCGCGAGCGTGGATCGGCGGCACCATGACCGCGATACAATTCAATCATGGCATCGGTATAAAGCTGGTTCACTTCATCCCACCACTCTGGCACCGGCTGGGGCTGATGATGTTTCATCAGCATTCCCCTGACGGGAAAGTTGAATCCCAGGTTTTTTTGATCGGTCAGCTCCGTCGCTTTCTCGATATGCTGCATGGCCAGCCACAGGCGGTCGGCCACTTCCTGCTTGCCGGTGATCGTGGCAAACAGTGCGTCGTGGGCTGAGCGGGCAGTCACCTGGGGATCCCAGGCGGCACGGGAAAGAAAATGGACCGCCGGATCGAGGTCAGCAAGCATCCAGTAGCGGGTGGAAAATCCGTCCCAACCGTGCTGGCGAATCTTGTTAACGAGCGATTCGAGCCGTTGGGTGACTTGCTGGGAAAGCGGACCAATGTTGTCATCCGCCAGTGTCACGATAAACTGAGCCTTCACTTTGTCGGTCGGTATCTTGGCCAGGTAGTGGCTATTCTCGTCAACACGGCGAGCCGTGTAATCGACGAAATTGAGCGTGGCCGCGTCCGCAGGCAACAACTGGTCCAGGTAGGGATACAACTCCGGATCCACGGACCGCACAACCAGTTGAACGGGTTGACCGTCGGGTCGCTTCAAAAGGTCAGCATGATCCCCGGCGAGCAGATGATGGAGAAACGCCAGCGCCACCACGTTCCCTTTCAATGCCTGCCTGCCACGGGCACCGGAAGCAATCAGTGAGCGGTTTCCGGCGGCTTCCACCAGTGACGCCAGGTCCGGCAACCTGGCTCCCGGCCGACTGCTCAAGAACTTCCAGGCTGCCTCTGCATGTTCTTCCCACTCCGGAAACTCCGGCAACGTAAGGTAGAGCGAATCGACCGTGGGATAAGCTTGCAGGTAAGCTCGCAGCTTGGTGGCAACCAGGGCTTGTAGCGTCTTGTCATCAAATTTTTGCCCCGCTCCGGGCGTCATCGTCAGCTGGTTCAATCCGCGGGCCGTTTTGGAACCTTTGAGGGCAGGACCAAACTCCTTGGGAAAAGCGAGCGGAGAGATCAGGATGCCAGCTTTCATTCCCAACCGCTGCGATTCGGAAATAATGCCATTGGCATAACGAATTCCAGCAGTGGTCATCTCCTGGTAACTGGTCTTGCCGGCAAACTCAGGATTCTCGAACAATGAGAGGCCGCGCAAGGCATTGCGTCCAGGTGCCCCACGAGGCAGATCAAAGCGTTCCCCGTACCAGAGCATGGCGGTCTTCTTGTTGATCCCCTGGAAGCGATAATCGACAAACGGTTGCCAGGGGTAAACGGCCAGCAATACCTGGTTGAACTTGTGTTTGGCCAACTGCCCAAGAACTTGCTTATGCTCTGCCAGGGACCATGACTCGGGGCCGATCGCGAAATCATTGATAGTCCGCCAGCTGCGTGTCTTAAACTCCGGTTCATTGGCGTAGTTGAACCCCGCCAGTGTCAGTGGCTTGGAATCGGGATAGATATCTTCACGAAGCAGGTATCGTACGCCCTGCTGGTAACCAAATTCGTAAACAGCCCAGAGCGTTGCCGGCGGACTACCACCACCGATGATGATTCCTTTCTGCTGGGGAAGCGAACGAATCACGATCCCCTGATCAGAGAGCTTGGGCCAGAACCCCTTCAGGCGACGGCCAATGGCCCGATTCGTCTGGGGACTGCCGAGGAAAATCAGCTGGGTTTGTCCCTGGGCTGGCAGCCGAGAAGAAATCGTGACCTCTGCCGCCGACAGCTTAGCAATCATCGCCTTCAGTTCCTGGGCAGCAAATTTTTCCAGGGCCGGTGCCCGGTCATCGAGCACGATATGAACTGTTTCGGCAGCAATCGAGGCCGTGACGCAACCAGCAAGCAACCAGCAACTGGCCAGCAGTCCCGTAATCCAACGCATGATGAATCCTCGTGGAAATCTCTCTATTGCCCGGCTTCCTTCGAGAAGCAGTAGAGGGTGTTGAGTGTTCTGACAAAGATGCGACCATCGGCAATGGCAGGAGTCGCAATACAGCTGTCTCCCATGTCGTTCTTGCCCAGTCGCTTTAACTGGTTCCCCTGCTCCAGGACGGTCAAAAATCCATTTTCACCCATCACGTAGATTTTTCCATCACCGGCAACTGGGCTGGCATAGTAGTTGCCAAAATTGTTAATCCGTTTCTTCATCCAAATTGTCTTGCCATCGTTGCTGTCAAAACAGGCGCTAATACCGCCTTTCTTGACCATGAATAACTGTTCCCCATACACCAGCGGTGAAGAAATATTTGATGAAGCGGGGTGATCCAGGTTGAAAATGACGTGCGTCTTAGTCACGTCACCGACGCCTCCGCCGCGCACTGCCTGGATGATGTTCCCTCCGCCGACCCGATTCGTTGTGGCCTGAAAGGCGTCATCGATTTCGGTGTCGACCAGGAAGCCATCCTTGTTAGCATCTCCCTGATCAAATTTCTTCCAGAAAGCCTTGTCGATCTCTTTCTTATCGAGCTTGTTATCCTGGTTGGTATCTTTCCATTGCAGCAAGGCATATTTCAGCACCCGGTCGGTATCCCCGTAGCTTTGCACCGTGATGTAAATTCGGTCTTTGTTTACAACCGGCGTGGTCATAATGGTCCGCAGCAGTGAATTGCAGTTCCACAACTCCTTGCCGGTGGCCGGGTCATAACCTTTCAACTTGCCGGATCCTGCCAGCACCAGGTCTTCACGACCATTGGCCCGGCAGATCACTGGCAGCGCATAGCCTGCCAGCATTTCCGGTCGTGCCGTACGCCACCGCTCTTCACCAGTCACCGCGTCATAAGCGACAACAAAAGGATTTAAATCATCATCCTGGTTAAAGATGACCAGGTCTTTGTAGACGATTGGCGAAGCGGCGGCTCCCCAACTCAACAGGTAAAACGGTTCCGGTATCTTCTGTTTCCAGAGCAGTTTACCGTCGGCCAAATCGAAAGCCATCAGGCCCAGCGTATCAAAGAAAACATAAACGCGTTTGCCATCGGATGCCGGGGTGGATGAAGCAGGCGTGTTGGGCGCGGTGATCGCTGGCAATCCGCTCACCTTGAAGTCCTTGCTCCAGTACTGATCCCCGGAGGCAGCGTTAAAACAACGGATCGAAAAGGTCTCCTTGTCCGCCATCGTGGTAGCAATCACTCGCCCCTGCACCACGATCGGACAGGCAATGCCTTCACCCAACGTCTTTTTCCAAAGGACGTTCTTCTCAAACGAAAAAACGACGGGCAGGTTCTTGCTTTCGGTAGAAACTCCCGAGGCATTGGGGCCCCGAAACTGTGCCCAGTCTTCAGCTTGCAGAGAGCCGTAGAGCGGAAAAATAGCCAGCACTAGCAGACATCTGAGCAACCGAGACATAAGAGACTCCCCCCTCCGGTAAGTGACCTGGTTGCACTTACAATATCTTGTTCGGAGGGGTGAAACAAGTCACGCCAAGTCGAGCTGGCAGTCTCCTCGGCGATTTTACGACCTGCTTCGCTATTTAACGAAGGCCAACTTCTGAGGTAAACTAACATCAAGAGACTGTCTACCCTTCCCCCCATCACACTCTGGCTGGTTAAGTCCTGTTCTCATGTTTCAAACTGGCTACATCATTAACCCCCGACAGGACTATATCTGGTTCATTGGGCTTCCTCTGGTGGCCGTAGCAGCTGCCCTTGGCAGCCAAAGTTGGTTGCCCTTTGTCGCGCTGGCCTCCATCAACTTGTGGATTACGGTTCCACACCATTTCGCAACCTGGTTTCGAACTTACGGACTGGCCGAAGATTGGCGGCGTTTCAAGGAACGTCTCATCATCGGTCCCATCGTGATTTACAGTTTCGTGTTCCTGGGGCTACAAGTCGCACCGATTACCCTGTTGCTGGTTGTCAGTCTCTGGGACCACCAGCACAGTATCATGCAACAGCATGGATTCGCACGGATCTATGATTTCAAGGCGAAAGCCGGCACTCCCCAGACTCCACGTTGGGATTTAGCGCTCAACTGGATCCTCTACGGCAACATGTTCTTAAATGCCCCACTAATGGTTACGATGTGGTTACGGGAACTCTATCGGTTGAACCTGGTGGTTCCCGTGGGATTGCTACAAGGGATCCAGCTGGCGTCATGGACGGTAACGGCCCTCTTCCTGGTGGCCTACACCGTGCATATCATCCGTGGATCTCGGCAGGGTTACCCCATCAATCCCATGAAATACCTGTTCCTGGCAGCCAGCTACTTTCTCTGGTATTACGCTGCCTGGCACACGGCTTCGATTCTTGTCTTTGGAATTGCCCATCGTCTGATGCACGGCCTGCAATACATCGTGATGGTTCTTTTTTATGTGCGCCGCAAGCGTCAAGCTGATGGTGAAAACCGTTCTCAAAACCGTTACGGCAAGTGGCTTTTCGGCAGCACACTTGCGTTTGTTCTGATCAGCGTTGTTTATGCCGTCATCTATCAGCTGGCGATTCAAAAACCCATGAATGAGTTTGGTTTTGGGCTATTCAACATTGCCGAGCAGTACCCGGCCATTCCAGAGCATGGCATTGAAGCGATGCCCGGCTGGTTAAGCCTGCACCTATTGGGTGAGGCGTTAATCAGTGCAGTCGCTGTCATTCACTACTACTTTGACTCTTTCATCTGGAAAGTCCGTGACGAGCACGTACAGGAGGGCCTATGATCGCAACCATCATAAAATATCGCATCCTGTTTTATGCGCTCGCCATAAGCCTGGTGCTGGGAAGCTGGGAAGTCCTTCAGTTGCACTACCTCAAGAAAGACTCCCAAGGGTTTAGTCAGCAGATCGAACAGCGGAATATGTATCAGCTGCCGGAACGCAGCCTGTCCCATACGCTCAACCTGCTCTACCCGGAATTCGCAGACAGTCTCTTCTTGCGCGGTGTTTCCACAGGTTTTCCGAACCGTAACTTTTTGACCGGCTGCCAGTTATATGATCAAGCCGCGGCGACCGGAGTCAAGCACAATGAAGAACTGTTTCAGAAAATAACCGTCTGCCTGGAACGCAGCAACGCTGACGACGAAACCATCCAACTGGCCGTCGACCGGTGGCGAAAGAATTTTCCTACTAGTCGCCAGTTCCCCTACTTCATGAGCTTTCGAGGTTTTCAAGGAACAGGCAGGCCGGAGCAGGCAGCTCAGCGGGCACTAGAATCGATTCCCTACGTGCAGTACCTGGGAATCCAATACGTTGGATTAGCGAACGAACAAACCGGTGAAGTAATGTTTCGTTTATCGGGCAGCGAGGTGAAGATCCGGGCCATCCGTGACTGCCTGGAGCAGGCCGGGTTTATCAGCCACCGGTAGCGCTACTTGCCACCCAGTTCCTGGTAGACATGCTCGATATTCTCAGTGCGAGTTTTCACATCGACACCCGTCCATTGCTGGTAAAACGGCAAGCTGATTTCTTCCTTAATCTGGTCAAGTGTTTTGCCGGCGGCAATGGCCTTACGGATCGTGGTTCGCAACTCAACAAAATATCGGCGCTGCTGGCGAATCATCCCCTTGTCACCCACTTCACCATGTCCGGGGGCCATGATTTTTACGGGCAGTTCTTCCATCTGATTCAAGACGGTAATCCAGCTTTCCGTGTTACTGTCTCCCGTGTAATTAAAAGCGCCATTTACACAGGCATCGCCGCTAAAGAGGATTTGCTGTTTTGGCAGCCAGGCGACTGCATCGCCGAGCGTGTGGGCATGACCAAAGTAGATCAATTCGACCCGTTGCGTTCCATCATCGAAAACAAGTTTATTGGGAAAATAAAGGGTTGGTTTTCGATAGGCCAACTCGCCATACTCAGCCGGCTTGTCCTGTTGTGACTGCTCGAAGCCAGCAATCCCCTTGGTCTCAAACTGTGCTTTGCTACGCGCTGACGCGACCACGGTGGCCCCCAGGCGAACATACTTCTCGTTCCCGTCTGCATGGTCTCCATGGTAATGCGTATCAAAAACATAGCGAATTGGCTTGTCGGTCTGCTTACGTATCAGCTTGATCACTTCTTCTGCCTGGTTCGGGAAATTCGCATCGATGACCAGGACGAAGTCTTTAAAGACGACCCAACCTTGATTGCAGCCGATGAACTCGGGTTGATTACGTGTTTTGCGAAAAAACACACCTGGTGCCAGCTCGGTCACGGTGGTCTGCGTCGGAATAAACCAGGCATCCACCATGCTGATTGAAATCGTCATTAATAACAGGCAACTGGTAATCAACGCCAAACGATGGAATACGGTCATGTGATCATTCCTATCAGGAAATTTCCCCGGGGCAGCTGTCAGTTACGCGGCAAACTTGCCCCTCATCATACTGACCTGTGGGGTATTAAGAAAGCGCCCGGTCAGCCTCGAAAGAGTCCCCTTCGACAGGGCAGTCTGCAATAGCCAGCTGCTGAGAAACTCATTGGCGCAAGCGTTTGTTCGATTCCTTGATCTCGTGCAACAGTTTTTCGAAGCCATTGCGAGAACGAAACGCCAACAGATACGG
>JAYGDG010000108.1:0-6813 GCA_046583015.1 Pirellulaceae bacterium
GACCTTCTCGGTCGCGTCAGCTCCCACCAGCGGTTCTCTCTCACTCAACGCGGACGGCTCATTTACCTATACCCCGGATACCAACTTCAACAAGACCGACTCCTTTGACTACGTGGCACACGACGGCACCGTCAACAGCAATATTGCTACCGTGACATTGCAAATAGAGACGGTTTTTCCCTGGCATAATTCCGACCAGCCAGCAGACGTTAATAATGATGCGATGATCACACCAGCCGATGCCATTTGGATCATTAATATCATCAACAGCCAGGGAAGCCACCAGCTAAGCACAACACGCCCGGAAGGGGTTGTCGTTCCTTACGTGGACGTCAATCGTGATGGTCTTCTCTCCGCACACGATGTGCTGTGGATCATTAATCACTTAAACCAGCAGGTGGTAGAGGCAGAGGGTGACGATGAAGGCGAAGGAGAAGGCAATCGAAATGACCTGCTCCCGGCGGCACAGCCTGTTGTCGACGAACCGGGTGGCAGCCCGGAACCGACAACCGAGTCTGCTGGGCAATCTTCACTGCCAGTTCAATCTCCTCGGCAATTGCAATTGGTTGACGATGCCTACCGCTCCGATACTGTAAACCATACCGGGCAACGCTGGCTTGATCTGGATCAAGCAGATGATAAGGAAGACGACTGGTGGGATTTCCTGGACGAATAAACCTGCGCTGTGGCAGCAGGTTTAGGACTTCTCCGAGAAGCGGGCACCTCGCTCACCCAAGTTTCCATAGCGATGATAGTTGATCGAGAGACTCTGTTCCTCGACGTACCAGGGCAACTCCAAACGGCCCTGCTCTAGCACCGGATGATCTGCGACGTAAATTCCATGGTCGGGGACCATTTTTCGAATTGAAAGAGAAACCTGGTCGGCTCCCCGGTAACGCAGTCTTTGCACCTGATCACTGACAATTGCCTCTAGCAGTTGATCATCCGTCTCTTCCAGGAACTCGATCGAGCCAGCCCACGCCTCGGTCAGCTCGTCCAGCCAGCGGATCAACTCGACGGGATATCCCGGCGCGAGACTGATCGTTGCTCGACAACCAACTGACTGGGCTGCCGCGGCACGGGCGAAGATATCAAAACCAGAATCGTCCGGGCAAATACGAATACGCAACGGGTCTACCGGCAAATAGCGGCGCACGTTGTCTTGTCCCGGCAAACCGAAATGATCATGCTGCTGGAGAAACTCCTGCCGTGCCCAGAAGTCATAACTGGCCAGGGCACTTAGCAGGCGTCGCTGTTCTGCCCGTGGTAACTGCTGGTCGTCTGCTGCTTCAATCGCTTCCGCCAAGGCCTTCAAAGACTCACTCTCAATCGACTGTGACGTGCTCCCCTCCTCCTCGGACAACACCGGCAGGAACTGCATCAGTTGTCGAACATAGTGAGGACCACCCGCCTTGATACCCGGGCCAAAGGCGGATTTTCCATAACCGCCAAAAGGTTGTCGCAACACGATGGCTCCGGTCGTGGGCCGATTGATGTAGAGATTACCGGCCCGGACATGCTCGGACCAGTACTGCTGCTCACGCTCGTCCAGGCTTTCCAGCCCGGCCGTCAATCCATAGCCTGTCTGATTCGCCAGCAGGACCGCTTCTGCCAGGTTGTTGGCCGACATGACACCCAGCACGGGACCGAAAAACTCGGTCATGTGGGTCACGCTTCCTGGTTGCAGGTTCCATTTAACGGCCGGCGAGTAAAGTCGCGGGTTATTATCCAGGCAGTGGGGCATGACCAGCCAGGATTCACCCGACTCCAACTCCTTCAAAGCCGCTTCCATGACACCGCTGGGTGGTCGAATCAGTGGGCCAATGCGATTCTGCAACTCCCAGGCACTACCGACCGCCAGGCTTTCCACGGCATCCTTGAACGTCTCACGAAAGTCCTCATCATCGAACACTTCCTGCTCCAGGATCAGCAGCGAGGTGGCCGAACATTTTTGCCCCCCGTGGCTAAACGCCGAATGGAGCACGTGCTTGAGTGCCTGTTCACGATCCGACATAGCCGTCACGATGGTGGCGTTCTTGCCGCCGGTTTCCGCCAGCAAGTTGATCGTGGGCCGCTGCTGCAGCAGATGCCGCGCCGTCTCCGTACCACCGGTAAGGATTACCACATCAACATCTGGATCTGTCGCCAAGCGTTCTCCCACGGTTGCTCCCGAACCAGGAACCAGCTGCAGCGCTTCGGGCGGCACACCCCCTGCCCAGAAACACTGGCATAGTCGATAGGCCGTCAGCACCGTATCGGAGGCGGGTTTGAGAATCACGGTATTGCCACTGGCCAGGGCGGCCGCGATGCCACCACAGGGAATGGCAATCGGAAAATTCCAGGGGCTGGCAACGACGACCACACCGAGACCACGAGCATCGATCTCTGGCATCCGTTCGTAGGAAACGGCACAACGACGATAGAATTCGACAAAGTCGATCGCTTCGGAAACCTCGGGATCAGCTTCGGCAACGGTTTTACCCGCTTCTGCCAGCTCCACCGTGATCAACTCACCACGGGCTACCCTCATTTGATGAGCCACCTGCCGCAGCAGTTCACTGCGCTGCACTGCCGTCGTCTCGCGCCAGCCTGTCGGGTCCTCCCGCGCACAGGTAATTGCCCGGGTGACATCTTCCTCGCTGGCAACGGCATACGTCCCAGCCTGCTCGCCGTCGCAGGAAGGGTCCCAGGCCACCTGGCACTCGGCATCGGGAACTTCATTTCCCGCAATCACGAGTGGACGATGACGGCTCTCGCTTGCTTGTTGCTGCCAGCCTTGCAACTGCTGCCGAATCCAGAGCTCATTGGCGGGCAGGGAAAAATCCGTATCCGGTTCGTTTTCGAAGCAGGTCCAGTCCTCTTGCGTTTGGTCGGCTGCCATAAGTTCCAGTGGCTGACTCCGATCCTGCTGACGCCGCGGCTGATTGGAAACCGTATCCATTTTGGCCAGCGATTCGAGAAACTGTTCTTCGAGTTCCTTCCAGACGGGGCTGTCGACTTGCAAGCGAAACGTGTGACGCAGGTAGTTTTGCGGCCCGGTGTTTTCATCCAGTCGCCGTACCAGGTAACCAATGGCATTCAAAAAATCATCTTGCTGACAGGCAGGGGCATAGAGCAGCACGTTGTCGACCAGTTCACGTAAAGCCCGCCGCTGATGGTTAGCCATTCCCTCGAGCATTTCGAACTGGACATTTTCCAGGCAGCCCTCTTCGGCTGCCACCACCAGCGCGTAACAGACATCAAACAGGTTGTGCGAAGCAACTCCCAGGCGAACCGCAGCAATATTCTCCGCTTGCATGGCCACGTGCAGCATTTTCTTATAGTTGGCGTCGGTCTCAATCTTGCTTGAGTAGGGGGCCTGGGGCCAGCCATGGAGGGCTGCTTCCACGCGCTCCATCTCCATGTTAGCTCCCTTGACCAGTCGTATCGTCACGGGCGATCCGCCGGCAGCCAGTCGTCGCCGTGCCCAATCCAAGATTTGCTGCTGCACGCCATGGGAATCGGGCAAGTAAGCCTGCAAGGCAATCCCTCCACTGGCCTGTTCCAGGCCCGGCCGAGAAAGGGTCCGCATGAAGACTTCGGCAGTGATCAGCATGTCCCGATATTCTTCCATATCGAGATAGATGAGCTTGGGCACCTGGCTGCCATCGAGTTGCTGGTGAGGAACTTTCAAGGCCGCCCGGTAGAGTAATTCCAAGCGGTCACACAAACGGTCCATACTGGCTTCCTTCCCCAGTGGCGTGATTTGGGAATCGAGCGTGGAAACCTTCACTGAAATCACTTCGATCTCCGGCCACTGAAGTGCCTGCAAATAACCTTGCAGTCGCCGCTGGGCTTCTTGCTCACCGAGCAGTGCCTCACCAAGGAAGTTGACGTTCATCCGCACTCCCTCTTCCTTGCGCTGCTGCAGGTACTTGGCCAGCGTCTCCCGTTCGGCGGGCAAAATGACATTGGCTGTTTCCCGTTGCATCTTCTCCTTCACCAGGGGGACCGCGACTCCTGGCAAATAGGCGCCGAAGGACTGGAAACCTCTGAGCAGCGTCCTCTCCAGCGGACTGAAAAACCGGGGAACTCCCTGCACGTCGAGAATGTGGATCAACTGGTCCGCCGCCCGCCCGGCCGTCTCGCTGCGAAATGCCTGGTCGGTCATCTGGATCAGCGTGGCCTTGTCATGCGGGTTTTGGATCATGCGATCCAGTTCGGCCTGCTGCCGCCGTTCCTGGGGAGTCTGCAACTGCCGGGCCCGCAATTGCAGTTGCCGTGCCAGGAAGATGGCCCGTTGGGCGAGGACGGAAATCTCGGCGTCTGGATCGACTTGGAACGCCTCCCAAACAGTTTCCCAGTCGGGAGTCGCTGCGGACGGATCGTGCGGGAAACTGTTGCTGGCCATTGTTAACGCCCTGGCATCAAATTACCTGGCAAACTGACAGGACAAGTATATACATCGGCCCGTTGATTCGTCTGCGGGAATTTTCCTCGTTCCCAGGGGCAGTGACTACAGGTTCATCAACAAGATCGCACTGAGAATCGTCAGCATGGTGGCCGACGCAGTGCAAATCAGGAACGCTCGTTGCACCGTCGTTCGTTCTGCGTAAGACCCGATGATCATAGGGATCACGGTCCAGCCAATCCCACCGATACAGAAAAACAGGCCGACCGCGCGACCATGTAACGCCTTGTCTACGTGCGTAAACAGGATGGCAATCAAGGTCGGAAAGATAGGGCCGAGAACCAGGCCCGCCAGTATCACTATGGTGCAGATCATGCCAGCCGTTCGACTCAACACGATTCCCAGCGTCATCAGGATACAACAACCGGCCATCGTCAGTACCAGGATTCCGTCCGCCCCTGCCGGTAATGTCAGGGCAGTCACCAGGCGTGATCCCAGGAACGTCAACCAGAAAGCGGACAGCAGGATCGCAGACCGCTCTTCCGTCACACCTTTGTTGGTCATCAATGTTGTCGCCCAAGTTGCCACCGCTGCTTCCACCGGAACGTAAAAGAAAAATGCCAGGCAACAAAGCCAGACAATCGGATTCGATAAAAGAATCTTGAATCCGTCGGCAACGGTTTCAACCGTTTCCGGCACCAGTGCCGATGACTCCCAGTTCACACCAAAACCGAGCAGCAAGGGGACTATGCCAAGCGTGGCGATGCTCAACAAGGCAGATTTAAAACCAATTTTGCGCATCAAGAGCGTGATCAAGATGGGCATAATGAAAGCACCCATACCGAAGATAAAATCACCCATGTTCATGGCGTATGCCATTCGTGCGGGAAGTTCTTCCGGTGGTACAAACGCTGGCGGGGACGTTACGTTCAAGACATTGACCAGTGCCGACCAGCCTGTCCCCAGGACCAGGACTGCCAGGAAAGCAGCCCGGTATGTTTTGAGCATGGAGAGCATGATCAGGCTGATCATCAAAAGGACGAATCCGCCTCCCAGGACCGACTGCTTGCCTACGAAATCAACCAGGAAACCGGCGGCAAACACCATCGGTATCAGGGTAAAGCCAAACACGCTGACCAGCCCGCCGACGCGGGTCTCATCAATTTCCAGCTTGCGGGCCAGCGGCACCTTGATGCTACCCAAGAGAGCATGGCACATCCCGGCGATGGTCAGGGCCGCGATTTGCATCAGCGTGAGCATTTGATCCATGAGTCAGTACCCTTGCTATGAATTTTTTTAAGTCCCGATCGACAGCCATCTTATCCACAGACTAGGGACTGCCAGCCTGGGGCCACTGGACTTCCAGCCGGCCCACGGCAATCTTCACCTTCCGTTGACCGGTTCCCTGCGGGCCCACAACGCTCAGTTCCATCTCCTGGCCCGGTTTCTTTTTCTTGAGCAGCCGCAGCAACTGGTCCCTGTAGCGGATTTTTTGCTGGCCGGCTGCCACGATGACTTCTCCCTTTTTCAGACCCGCTTGCATCGCTGGACCGCCTTTCTGCAAGCTTTGAATAATAAGCCCTTCCTGACCCGGCGGATAAGGCCGCAACTCATTGGACTGCAGGATCCAGAGCTCATCAACAAACAGCCCCAGGGTGGGAGTCTCGCTGTTTTTCTTACTGGCTAACAAGGGAGCAATGGCCAGGCCCGGGGCCACATTAGCAAGTCCGGCCGTCCGTCCCTTGCTAGTCACCGCTCCTGATTGCACACCGACGATCTGTCCGGCCCGGTTTAACCAGGGTCCGCCGGAAGTTCCTTCCTGGACAGTGGCGGCAATTTGCATAACTTCGATGAAATGACCCTGGTGCTCGTAGGTCAGTCCATCCCGAGCGATCATTCCCCGTTGAATAATGTTGTGCCGGTAAACGGGCGAACCAAAATGAAAGACCGTTTCTCCGGCCACCGGCATCTTGGTAGCCAATGGCAGCGTGGGATACCCTCCCGCTCGGGCGGGAACGCGCAGTAAAACCAGGTCATGGCCCATGTCAACGGCGACCGTCTTCGCCACTAAACGGCCGACGGTTGGTGAAACGACTTCCACCTTGCGACCGGGTCGCGCCAGGATATGCAGGGCGCTGATAATCAGACCTTCTCGATGAACGAAGCAACCGCTGCCTCCATAGTGGCCATCGACCAGCAGACCAACCGAGGCTGGTTCGGCCTGCTGGTAAACTCGCTGCGGCGTTGTATCTGGCTCTGCTGCCTGCAAGGAGCAGGCAAGCCAGGCCAGGCTGACGGTAACGGCCCATGGCAACCCCGTTCTCATCGTGGATTTCTCCCTGGTACGAATATTCTTTCGATCGCCAGCAGCGCAAAGAAAAGCCGCTTGGCCGTGGATCATCGATCTATCGTATCAGAGCGCG
>JAYGDG010000153.1:0-1555 GCA_046583015.1 Pirellulaceae bacterium
CGTGTGCTCTTCCGATCTGTCGCAAATTGCTCACAACAGCCTGGGAACACTTCGCAGCGACCAGGGTCGTCTATCGGAAGCCCTGCCACTGCTGGAGCGGGCAATTGAACTCGACCCTCAGTACGCAGAAGCCTACAACAATCTGGCCATTGTTCACGGGGAGATGGGTCACTTGGACAAGGCTTACCAGAGCGTCCAAAAAGCGATCGAGTTGCAACCGGGTTATGCGAAAGCCCATTTTAATCTGGCCACCTGGTTTTATCGCCAGGGGCAGTTGTCTAAATCACAAGCCACACTGCTGCAAGCGATCGAATTAGACCCAGAGTTCTTCGAAGCCTACAACCGGCTGGGCCTCATTTTCCTGGAGCAGGGAAAACGACCGGAGGCCATCCTCCACTTCCAGCAAGCGTTGAAAGTGAATCCAGACTACGAGCAAGCCCGCCTTAATCTGTCCCGGGCCATGCTCATCCCGTAAGCGCCAGCCTGCTGTGGATTCACTCGATGTGCTGACCTATAATGACCGACGGAACGTACCGGGAAGGAACCAACTGGTTCATTTTCCTGTTTTCTCTCCGACCCCTTTGCCAGTTGCTACCCCGCTATTATTCCGTGAAAGTGAACCAGTGGTCGAATCTCCTCAACCCGATCAACCTGCAGCTACTTCCCGCTGGCGCAAGGTGGCGGCGGCTTTATTCGCGGCCTGTCTGACATTGCTGCTCTGCGAAATCATCTTGAACCTGACTGAACAGCCAACCATCAGTATCAGGTTTGAACAGAACGTGGAAGACATTGACGACTTAGGGATGGAACGGCTGGCAAACATTGTCGAATACGACGATGAGTTGTTTTGGCAACTGGTGCCTAACACGTCATTGCCACGAGAGAGTAGCACGTTATCGCCACAGGAAAAGAGTCCCTTTTTCGGGGTGATTGCCAACGAGCAAGGCTTGCGGGAAGACCATCAAATCCCGCTGCAAAAGCCACCGGCCGAGTTGCGAGTGCTGTTCCTGGGAGACTCCTGCACTTTTGGCTTTGGACTTGAGCATTCCGAAGGCTATGTCGATATCGCAGAACAATTGCTCAAGCAACGTCTGGGTGAACGTCCCGTGGAGTGCATCAATGCTGGCGTTCCCGGTTACACACTGTTCCAAGGCTGGAGATATTGGTCAACGGATGGCCAGCATCTGCAGCCCGACCTGGTGGTAGTCTGTTTTGGTGGAAACGACATGTCCAGTTGGGATGACAAAACAGACTTGCAACATTACCAGTATTTTAAACGAAGACAACCTCCGGGGCTTTTGCGTTTCAGTTCCGTTGCCAGACGGCTATGGAAAACGTTCGCCACTACGGAATCCAAACAAAACCTGCTCACGCCGCGCGTGACCCCAGCAGACTTCTACTTGTTGCTTGGCAAACTTCACGATTCGATCGTAGCAGCCGACAGCCAAATGGTAATCGTGATTTGGCCCTTCCTCCGGCAAATCGAGGAATCGCGCGACGGACGCACAGAATGGCAACAAGAAATGATCGCTTTTGCCGAGCAACACGCTGTCGA
>JAYGDG010000404.1:0-3470 GCA_046583015.1 Pirellulaceae bacterium
TAAGAGAGAATAAAAATATCAATGGTAGTATTCACATTGAAAATGTAATCAAATCACATGTTCAAAACACCCTGGCCCCAGTCGACCGCGCGGCACTACTTGAAAGGATTGCCCCCCAACATGCAGCAGGATCAGTCAAGACTTTTCAGGATAGCCCTATCAACAAAGGATAAATCATGGTGACCCTCAAAAAATTGGCCCCCCAAAAAAAAGCCGCCCAGTTAGCACCGGCGCTGGAAAGCGCGATAGAGGCACTGGAGACCGCCGATCCAACCGCAATCACTAAAGATATCAGGATGCTAATAAAGAAGATGGTAGCCGTGGCGTGGGGTCCGTCCTACGTGATTAAAAGGCGGGGAACCACCAACAGCGCTAAAGCAGCGATACCAGCTAAAACATTTAACTGGAGAGTAGTGGTTGGAAAAATGAAGAATAACAATATCGTCAATGCCAAGAAAGCAATAAGTAAAAAAGACATGGAAGAATTGGTCTTCGATGGTCAAAACTATACATTTGAATCAAACAAATGGAATGATAAAGAAGAAAGGAGTAAGCATTTAAAGAAGACCGGCGCAGGAAAAACAACAAAGTATTATGTATAGCAGAGAAAACTGACCTCCTCACATCTCATGCCTGCTCTTCTTCTTTTGAGCATTGCGGGCGTAGAACAGTGCCACGGCAGAGCTTTAGAGCAACAATTCTTTCACTGGCTGCTGCTCTTCAACACCGGTCAAACGAAAATCGAGACCACGATACTTAAACGTTAAGCGACGATGGTCGATCCCCAGACAGTGCAGCACGGTCGCTTGCAACTCGTGAACGTGAACCGGCCGCTCCGTCACGTGGAATCCCAATTCATCCGTTGCTCCCAGGCTCACTCCTGGTCGAATTCCGCCACCTGCCAGCCAGACGCTAAAAGCTTGCGGATGATGATCTCGCCCCTTACTGCGACCCAAAGCGGCACTCGCCTCAACCATCGGAGTCCTTCCAAACTCTCCGCCCCAAACCACCAGGGTATCTTCCAGCATCCCCCGATCTTTGAGATCGCTAATCAAGGCGGCGCTGGCCTGGTCGGTCTGTTGACACTGGCCCCGCACTCCACCTTCCACGTTACTGTGGTGATCCCAGCCTGAATGGTAAACCTGGATAAATCGAACCCCCCGTTCTGCCAGCCGCCGGGCCAGCAGGCAATTGTTAGCAAAGCTGGCAGCTGGCTTCTCGCGATTGACACCATAGCGGTCAAGCGTGGCCTGGTCTTCCTGCGAGAGGTCCATCAACTCCGGGGCACGGGACTGCATCCGGTAAGCCATCTCGTAGGCATTGATGCGAGTGGCAATTTCCGGATCCCCCACACTGGCCAGCTGCTGCTGGTTAAGCTGCTGGATCAGGTCGAGCGAGTCACGTTGACTCTGCATGTCGTAACCGGCCGGATTGGCCACGTGTAAAATCGGGTCTCCTTGACTCCGGAAGGGAACACCCTGATGCACCGACGGCAGGAATCCGTTGCTCCACATGGAAGCCCCACCGCTAAGACTACCGCCGCTCTTGAGCACTACGAAGGAGGGCAGGTCATTAGCCTCGCTGCCAATTCCGTAACTGAGCCAGGAACCCATGCTGGGGCGACCCGGAATACCACTGCCCGTGTTGACGAACAACTGGGCAGGTGAGTGGTTAAAGAGATCCGTGTGGACCGATCGAACGATGGCCAACTCATCAACGACCTTCGACAAATGCGGTAACATTTCGGAGATCTCGGCACCTGACTGGCCATGCCTGGCAAAACCAAAGCGCGGGCCCAGCACGGCCGCATTCGGCTGGATGAACGCATATCGTTGCCCCTTGATTACCGCAGGCGGAATTGGTTTTCCCTCCAGTTCTGCCAGCTTTGGCTTATTGTCAAACAATTCCAGCTGACTCGGTGCCCCGGCCATGAACAAGTAGATTACCCGCTTGGCACGCGGTGCAAAGTGTGGTTTCTTCGGCGCTGTCGGGTTCGTTGTCTCATCGGCTGCCAGTTGCCGTGAACCGGCCAGGTCACTGGCCAGCAGCGAAGCACAGGCGATCTTACCAATCCCCAATCCACAATCGCGGAAGAAGTGGCGGCGGGTGCTTCGTATCAACTGCTCATGATTCATAACAACAACATCCATTAAGTCTCTAGCAAACCAGTTAATGCCTCGTGATCGTCTCATCAAGATTCATCAGCGTACGAGCCACCATCACCCAGGACGCCAACGGCACATCCGGCTCCTTGGTGCCGCCGATTTTGGCAGCATCCAACTGACCGGCCTGTAGACGTTTGAGCTGCCTTTCACGAAATGCAGCAATGGCACGCAACTCTTCGGCAGAAGGTGGCCTGGTTAACAGCTGTCGAAATAACAACCACAGACGCTCCTCATCAGAGTCAAGTTCCGCTTGCTCGATGCGGACGGCCAGGGCACGTGCCATTTCCAGGAACATTTCATCGTTCAGCAACGTGAGTGCCTGCAGCGGTGTGTTACTCCGGTTACGCCGCACAATGCAGTTTTCTCCGGTCGGCCCGTCAAACGTCGTATAAGCGGCGAACGGCGATGTTCGTTTATTGAACGTGTAGAGAGAACGTCGATAACGATCGGCACCTGTCGAAGTCTTCCACTTGGTATTCCCATAAGCCAGCGCCGCCACGCTGGCAGGCTGCGGCGGATAGACGCTGGGTCCACCCAAGCGTGTCGACAGTAAGCCACTGGAACGAAGCATCACATCACGAATTACTTCCGCCTCCAATCGAAAGCGGGAACCCCGCGCCAGGTAACGATTCTCTGGATCACGGCGCAAACCCTCAGGCGTTACCAGAGAACTTTGTTGATACGTCGCACTCATGACAATCAGGCGATGCAGCTTCTTCATCGACCAGCCCCGGGCCATCCACTCGGTGGCCAGCCAGTCCAAGAGTTGCGGATGCGTCGCTGGCGCCGACTGCGTACCAAAATCACCACTACTGCGAACCAGCCCCGCTCCAAAAAGGGTGCGCCAGGCACGGTTGACCACCACGCGTCCGACCAGTGGATTGGCATCACTTACCAGCCACTTGGCCAGTTCCAGCCGGTTTTTCGGCTGACCTGCCTGTCGATTGTGAAATACGGACGGAATCCCTGCACTGACTTGCTCACGGCGACTGAGATATTCCCCCCGGTGATGACGAAACGTCTGCCGAGGATTGTCTGCCGCGCGCTCCTGCAGGACAAGCGTCGTTGGCCAGGCAGGCACCTTGTTACGCAGCTGGTCAATCGGTTTCCGGGCAGCTGCCAGTTCAGGGGCAACAGAAAGATAGTATTTCTTTATCTGAGCCCGCTCGCCGACCGTCCAGTTTTTCGCAGCAACTGCCAGCAGGCTTTCGATGGCTACCGGCTGTTCGCTGGCCTTCACTCCGTCCTGGAATGCGGCTGACAAGCGAAATCTCCCCAGGCTGGCAACAAAATGTCGCTCAAACA
>JAYGDG010000426.1:0-1868 GCA_046583015.1 Pirellulaceae bacterium
CGCCTGACCGATGTTCACGGTAACGTCGTCAAGCAACTCCTGGCCTAGCACCCTGGAGGGTTCACCCTGCCCGCGGGAAACCTAGATGTCATAGTACATGCAGAATTCATAGGGATGCGGTCGCAGACGAAGCGGATCGACTTCGTTCTCCCGCTTGTAGTCAATCCAATTCTGGAGCACGTCCGAAGTAAACACGTCGCCTCGCAGCAAGAACTCATGATCCGCTTCCAGTGTTTCCAGTGCCTCGCCTAGCGAAGCCGGCGTCGTGGGAACCGCCGCTGCTTCTTCCGGCGGCAAGTCGTAAATATCCTTGTCCAACGGGTCGCCTGGATTGATTTTGTTTTGGATCCCATCGATGGCTGCCATCAGTAAAGCGGCAAAGGCCAAGTACGGATTACAACTGGGATCCGGGCAGCGGAACTCGATTCGCTTGGCCTTCGGACTGGAACTGTACATCGGAATCCGGCAAGCTACCGAGCGATTCCGCTGCGAGTAAGCCAAATTGACCGGGGCTTCGTAACCGGGCACCAGCCGTTTGTAGCTGTTGGTGGTTGGATTCGTAAAAGCCAGCAGGGCGGCCGCGTGTGGTAAAATACCACCGATCGCGTGCAGCGCTACTTCACTTAGTCCCGCGTAATCACTGCCAGCAAACAACGGTTCCCCCTCTTTCCAAAGAGAAAAATGCGTATGCATCCCCGAACCATTGTCCGAAAAGAGGGGCTTGGGCATGAAGGTGACCGTTTTCTGGTTACGGTAGGCCACGTTCTTGATGATGTACTTGTAGATCATCATCTGGTCGGCCATTAGTACCATTTCCTGGAATTTTAAGTCAATCTCTGCCTGGCCGGCCGTTCCCACTTCGTGATGCTGACATTCTACGGTCAAACCGCAATTGATCAGGGTCTGCATCATCTCGTTACGAATGTCCATCATCTGGTCTGTCGGGGGAACTGGAAAATAACCCTCCTTGTGCCTGATCTTGTTGCCCAGATTCGGATTCTCGACGCGGCCACGATTCCACTCCCCTTCGACACTATCAACGTGATAGTAACCTTCATGGGCGTTTTGATCGTAACGGACGTCATCAAAGATAAAGAACTCCGCCTCGGGCCCAAAATAGGCCGTGTCCGCAATGCCGGTGTGCTTCAAATAATTGCCCGCCTTGCGGGCGATGTTACGCGGATCACGACTGTAATCTTCTCCAGTAATCGGATCCTGGATATTGCAGATCAAGTTGAGCGTTGGCAAGGTCATGAAGGGATCCAAGAACGCTGTATCCGCCTGCGGGATAATCAGCATGTCACTTTCATTGATCGGCTGCCAGCCACGAATGCTGGAGCCGTCGAAACCAAGGCCCGTCTCAAAAATATCCTCGGTCAATGCGCTCACCGGAATCGTCGTGTGTTGCCACGCTCCGGGAAAATCAATGAAACGCAGGTCCACTGCTTTAACGTCTTTTTCACGACAGAACGCTAACACTTCTTTCGGAGTCACAATTACACACCTTCCCAGAAAATAAAACGGCCGAACAAAACACATCGTTCAGTGTCGTGAACATCACCTCCCTGCCCCCCACACCACCGAGCGACTCTTAAGTCGCAATTGGAGTACCAGAGAAGCCCCAAGGAAAGGTCTTATCCTGTTTAATCTCTTCCCATCAACGACCTTAGAACAAATTCTCTGACGCCGAGTGATTCTTCAGCGGCAATAAAACTGCCTGTTTTAAAGGCACCAATGGTCTAGATGATGGGCAAGTGAGAACCGTGACCGAGTGCCCGGGGAAAAGCTTTTAATTCGCTAGGGCGCGCTATTAGAGAGAGAACCATCGATCGCGCTTAGCCATCAAAGCGGGTCACGGAGCAGCGGCT
>JAYGDG010000442.1:0-3979 GCA_046583015.1 Pirellulaceae bacterium
GGCGGATCGGCGGGCGGCTACTTGACTCTCACTTCCGGCTTCCGCGCCAAGCCTCGCCCTACCGTGCTCGTCTCCTTTTGGGGCTACGGAGACCTGATCGGGGACTGGTACAGCACGCCCAGCAAGCATGCCAGGCATCACCGCAGCAACTTATCGGCCGAGAAGGCCTACCAGCAAGTCAACGGTCCGCCGATTTCAGATTCGCGGCAGCGGGCTGGTGATGGCGGAGCCTTCTACCAGTTTTGCCGGCAACAAGGCCGCTGGCCCTACGAAGTTTCTGGTTTCGATCCGGCCACGACTCCCGAGAAATTCAAACCGTTTATGCCGCTGGCCAATGTTGCCGCGGGCTATCCACCAACGCTCATGATCCATGGCACTACTGACACCGACGTTCCCTATGAGCAATCGGTTCTGATGCAGAACGTTCTTCAGAAAAATCGTATCGAGCATCGGCTGATCACTATTGAGGATGGTGAACATGGCCTCAGTGGCGGAGACCGGCAGGCTATCGATGCAGCCTATGGTGCCGTGGTTCCATTTATCAACAAGCATATGGCGACCTAAGGTCTCCGTTCCCTTTTTCTGTACCTGTCAGCAGATCGGCACGCCTTGATGTTCTCTAACAACTTCAACACGTTGCCAATTCTCTTCGCTATTTCCTTACTAATGCCAGTACTTGGAAACAGCTCCGCGTTCGCACAGAAGGCCGACTTGGCCTTAATCAACGCCAATATTCTGACTGTCGACAAGGCTTTTTCTCGCGCCCAGGCATTGGCGATCAAATCCGGTAAGATCATCGCGGTCGGTTCCCGGGAAGCCATTGATCCGTTTCTCGGGCCAGAAACCGAACTGCTTGACCTGAAGGGACAAACCGTCCTGCCTGGACTTATCGAGACCCACTGCCATGCCATTGGCGCTGGCCTGGGCGCTCTTAATTCGACCTATGTGGAGCTTTCCTCGATAGCAGAGATTCAACAATGGTTGCGCAGGGAGTCGCGTAAGCACCCCGCCGGAACCTGGCTCCGAGTGCCCCGTACCGACATCACGCGACTCGCCGAACGGCGTCATCCCACGCCTCAGGAACTGGACGCCGCCTGCCCGTCTCACCCTGTCGTCTTTAACGCGGCTCGCAAGAACGTCCTTAACACGCTCGGCTTTCGCAAACTCGGTGTCGACGCTAACACGCAAGTCTTTGATGGGGGCAAGGTGATCCGGGATACGGACGGGAATCCGCACATGCTCACTGGCGGCAGCACCGAGATCCGCAAACGTTTCCCGACCCCGATTTACACCGACAAGCAGCGTCGTGAATCCCTGCTAGCCATGCATCGACGTTACAACGAGGTGGGGATCACCAGCATCTTCGAACGCGCCAATAACAAGACCGGTTACCAGCTCTACATCACGCTCCAGGAGGCTGGCCAACTGACCGTTCGTTCTACGCACACTATCCGCCAACAATTCCGCTCAGCCGATCAGGTTCAGAGCTTCACTAAGAACCTGGGACTTATGACGGGCGATGGCGATAACTGGGTTCGCGTCGGGCCGCTAAAAATCAGCGTTGACGGCGGCATTCACTGGGGAACTACGCACCTCCGCGAGCCTTATGGAACTCAACGCATCCGCTTCTATGCCCTCGAGGGAATTCAGCAGCCAAGCTGGCAGGGGAGTATGAACTACTCGGTCGAATTGATGACCGACATTTTTCGGGCCGGCCATAAGTTAGGGTGGCAAATGTGTTGCCACGTCACCGGTGATGCCGGAGTCGACAAAGTGTTGGAGGCCTTAGAGGGTGCCCACCGTGACGTTCCCCTTGCCGACCGGCGTTTTACCTTGACGCACGCCTATTTCCCGGCTCTCGATGCGATCAAGCGAGCAGGTCGACTGGGCGTTTGCGTCGATACTCAGCCCTATTTGTATTACAAGGATTCAGCGGCCATGGACGAGGTTTATGGTCGCCGCTGGGCCAATCGTTTCATCGGCCTCGGCGACTGGCTGCGCGGTGGAATTCCGACGACCATCAACAGTGACCACATGATCGGCATGGATCCTGATCACTCGATGAACTCGTTTAACCCGTTTTTACTAATGTCCATCGCGGTCTCTCGCCAGAACGACCAGGGCCTGATCCTTGGTGAGCACCAAAAGATCAGCCGCCAGGCGGCTCTTCGCTGCTATACCAGCACAGCGGCTTATCTGAGCTTCGACGAAAAACGCAAGGGATCTCTCGAGCCTGGAAAGCTGGCTGACCTGGTCGTCATCGATCGCGACTTTATCAGTTGCCCGACAGACGACATCCGCAAGATCCGCGTTTTGAAGACGATGGTTAATGGAAAGTTCGTCTTTCAACGCGACTAGGTTGGCAGCCTAACGCTTGGGCAATTCCTCCGGGAATCCATGCTGGACTCGGTGCACCTTCGAATCGTAGTATTGTGTCGTCTTAAACCATTCGTAACGTCCATCCGTCGCCTCGTCTTTGACCTTCTCACGCAACTCGGTCAACTGCTGTTCCGTCAACGGTTGGAAGCTTCTGGCAATCTCCACGTCCTGAAGGATATTGGCTTCTGATTCCATCCCGCAGACCAGCGTACTAATCGGCAGTGAAAGAGCATAGTTACGACATTCTTGCGCCGTCAATCCGGCGCCCTCAATAATTTGGGCATCACCACCCAGGCTCTTCATGCCGATAACCCCCATCCCTCGGTCCGTGGCGAGCGGCAGAATTTCCCTGGTGAAGCTGCGGAAATGATAGTCCATCACGTTGGTTGGCACCTGGCAGGTGTCCCAGGGAAAATCCAGCTCCAATAATTCTTTGAGGATGTGGGGGCTCTTGTGCCCGGTAAAACCCAGGAAACGAACTTTACCTGCCTGTTGCGCAGCGACCGCCGCCTCGATCGCTCCCCCAGTCCTAAACAACCACTGTGGATCGTTGTCGTAGTTAATTTCGTGAAACTGCCAGACGTCGATTACATCTGTCTCCAAACGCTGGAGACTGTCATGCAGGTGTTGTTCTGCCGTCTCGCGATCTCTGCCACAAACCTTGGTCATCAAGACAACTTCATCTCGTCGACCTCGCAGGGCCTTTCCCATTCTGCGTTCTGACTCACCGTCCCAGTAGTCCCAGGCGTTGTCCATGAAGGTAATCCCTTCATCGATTGCCATCTGGACCAGGCTGATCGAGTCGTCCTCGCTAATGTGTTTCCGCGACAAGTGGCCCCCGCCAATGCCCAAAATCGAAACCTCCAGACCGGTTGAGCCCAGGCATCGCAACGGGACACCAGCCGCGTTCCTTTTGGCTTCGTCACCCATCACGTTTTTCATCCTTAAGCTCGACCACGATATTTCTCCATGGTGTCTCGCCAGCGTTCACTGCCTCGTGAACACAATCATCATCAACCGCGCGAAAGACCACTGCCCCGTCCTCCATTTGTTTCGGCTCTACCCTCGTGCCATCCGGATCCACCCGCTGCAGCACCCCGTCCCCAATAACAACATAAAGATAATCGTTCTCGTGGCGATGCAATCCTGTCCCCTCCCCTGGTTGCAGGCAGAGATCCCAGACACGTACACGGTCATTCTCAAAGAGCAATTTCGTTCCTACTTCTGGTGAAACTGGTTCCTGACTCATCCGTTTTGCCTTCCATCTATAGGTTCAGATGCCGGGCTCAATCTAACGTAGCTCCCGGCGACACTCAAGCAACGCGACCGCGTCACAGAAGAACCGTCGCCTCAGGAAGAGCTTACCACGTTTGCCTCTCTCTTCCAGACTCCGCCCGGGCCAAATAGAAAGTCCCCGGACCTAAAGGAAATTGTTTGCGGTTCTGCAACAGCTTGCTTAGACTATGAACTCCACCGGGCCACCACCCCGCGGCCGAACCGTCACAAACCCCCCTGCCTGGAGTTGGCTTTATTCGGTTCGCATCCTGCAAAAGGTCCTGACATGTGTGTTACGATGCTGCGACCGTTTCTCGCACCGACA
>JAYGDG010000483.1:0-3356 GCA_046583015.1 Pirellulaceae bacterium
AGCGGATCGATTACCAGCTACAACCGCTGGATATTGTCCTGCTGCAGACGGGTGCCGATCAGCGGCTGGAGAGCAAGGAATATTTTCAGCAGCCAGGATTGGGACGAGAGGGAGTCTTGTGGCTGGTGGAGCAGGGAGTGCGGGTGATTGGGATCGATGCCTATACGCTCGATCGACCGTTCGCCGCGATGGTCGAAGACTACCAGCGGACCGGTGACGGTAAACATATTTGGCCAGCTCATTTTGCGGGCATCACCAGCGAATACTGCCAGATCGAAAAGTTAGCCAACCTGGATGCCCTCCCCTGCTCCCATGGATTCTATGTCTCCTGCCTGCCGGTCAAGATCGAGCGGGCCAGCGCGGCCTGGTGCCGAGCCGTGGCCCTCGTGCCGGCCGATTCCTAAAGCAGCTGACTGGCAGGATAACCTGTCAGGCCGGCTGGATTGCATTACAATACGGTTTGCTGGCTATTGGTTTTAAAAGGATGTCTTGATGAGCGCTGCGAGCAGAATTGTGTTGAGTCAACGCTGGCCTTGCTGGCTGCTGGTCCTGATACTGGCCTGCGAAGTTAATCTCACGACGGCCCGTGCCGTCGACAAGGTACCGCGGCAGGCAGTCAATACCCAGGATCCAGCGGACATTCCGCCCACACCTGCCGAAGCACTGGCCAAGATCACGGTCCCGGACGGTTTTCATGTCTCCCTGTTTGCTGGCGAACCTGATGTTCACCAGCCCCTGGCCTTTTGTTTCGATGACCGTGGGCGCTTATGGGTCGTGGAAAACTATTCCTACCCGGAATGGAATGAAGGTCAGCATGACCGGATCGTGATTTTCGAGGATGTTGATAACGATGGCCGCTTTGACAAGCGGAAGGTGTTCTTGGAAAAAGGGGAACATCTCACGGGTATCGAAATCGGTTTTGGAGGCGTCTGGTGTACTGCCCCGCCTTACCTGATTTTTATCCCGGATCGGGACGGTGATGACCGTCCCGACTCGGCGGCAGAGATTTTACTCGATGGATTTAACTTGCGCGAAGTTGGCCACAACGTGGTCAACGGTTTGAAATGGGGTCCCGACGGTTGGCTGTACGGCCGTCATGGAATCAAGGCGACCAGTCACGTCGGCCGACCGGGTAGCGATAAGCAGGATCGAACCTGGATGAATTGTTCCATTTGGCGATTTCACCCGACGCGGGAAACGCTGGAGGTCGTGACCCATGGAACGACCAATCCCTGGGGCTTTGACTATGACGATACGGGGGAGATGTTCTTTACCAATAACGTCATCGGTCATCTGTGGCACGTGGTTCCGGGGGCCCATTACGACCGCATGTACGGCACCCATTTTAATGCGAACCTCTACCAGTTGATGCCATCCTGCTCGGATCACCTGCACTGGGATTCGGAAGATTGGACCAAGAGCCGTAAGGTGATCGGGGTCCCGAACCAGCATGATGCGCAGGGGGGTGGGCATAGTCATTGTGGCGGTATGATCTACCTGGGAGATAACTGGCCGAAAGAATACCGCGGACGGATGTTGATGTGTAATACCCATGGCAAACGGGTCAACCAGGATCTGCTGGTGCGGCGGGGAAGCAGCTATGTTGCCAGGCATGGTGCGGACTTCCTGATGGCCAATAGTGACTGGTTTCGTGGTGTGGAACTGAAGTACGGTCCCGATGGTGGCGTCTACGTGACGGACTGGACCGACCTGGGTGAGTGTCATGACCGGGACGGCATTCACCGCCGCTCCGGACGGATTTACAAGGTTGTCTACGGTGCCCCCCCTGCCCCACGAGCGTTGAATTTACAAACTCAATCGAACCGGCAGTTGGTCGACCTGCAGTTGCATCGGAATGACTGGTTCGTTCGTCATGCTCGTCGCATTCTCCAGGAACGGGCGGCCCGCGGAGACTCGATGCAACGGGTGCATTACCAGTTGTCCCTCCTGCTGGGTGAGAATAAAGACGTAACGAGACAGTTGCGGGCACTCTGGGCACTTCACGTAACCGGTGGTTTGGAAGAGATAGACCTGGTACTACTGCTGGCGCATGAGCGGGAAGAGATACGGAAATGGGTCGTCCGCTTCATGGTTTCGGCAGAATATCGCAACGCCAAGACGGCTGCCGTCTTGGCGGCACATGCCGGAGAGGAAGTATCTGGGCTGGTTCGCCTGCATTTGGCTTCGACACTGGGCCGACTCGAGTTGGCCGATCGCTGGCCGCTCGCAACCGCCCTGGCCCAATCCAGGCAGGATCGCCAGGATCGGCAACTGGTACCACTGCTGTGGTACGGAATTGAGCCGGCTGTCATGGAGAATGTGCCCAGGGCCTTGCGATTAGCTCAGCAGACGAAAATAGAGATGTTACGCACCTCGATTGCCCGACGCATTACGGTCGAGGTGGATCGACAGCCAGAGGCCCTGGGCCAGTTGCTGGCGATGGCCGCCTCCTGGCAGGGAGCGTCGAAAGAGCAGCAGCGGCAATTGCTCGCCGGTATTCGAGATGGTTTGCAGGGACGCCGGCAGTTGCCCGCGCCGGCCAACTGGGACCGTGCCCAGGCGACCTGGCGCCAAACGGCTGATCCACAAATCGCCACGATGTTGAAGCAGGTCGGTGTCATTTTCGGAGATGGCGTCGCCATGAAAGAGCTCCTCAAAACTGCTCGTGATGAAAATATGCCAGCGGCGACTCGCCGTAGTGCCTTGCAATCGATGGTCAGTGTCAAGGCACCGGGAACGGCAGCTTTGCTGCAATCGTTGATCAATGATCGCGCGGTGCAATCGGTTGCGATTGGAGGCTTGGCTGCCTTTGATGATCCCAGCACCGCCGAGATACTCCTGAAGCGTTATCCGCGGATGGATCGTCCTCAGAAAGAAGAGATTGTGGAGGTGCTCACTACCCGACCGAGCTACGCTCTGAAGCTGCTGGCAGCTGTCGAGAAGAACCAGGTTCGCCGGGAGGATATTTCCGCCCAGCAGGCACAGCAACTAAACAATCTCGGGTCGGCCGAGGTGCGTGAAGATTTAGAGCGCGTCTGGGGGTCGATTCAAGTCAGTTCGGCCGAGCAGCAGCGGCAGTTACTGGCGGTGAAACAAATGCTACAGGCCGCCGAGTCAAAACCGGCCGATTTGGCAGCTGGACGTGCCCTCTTTAAAAAGCGTTGCGCCAATTGTCATCGCCTCTTTGGTGATGGTGAGAACATCGGACCGGATTTGACTGGTTCAGGACGGGCCAACCTGGACTACATCCTGCAGAACACGGTGACGCCCAGTGCCGTGGTGGCAGCCGGTTACCGGGTCAGCATCGTAGCGACTAAAGATGGAAGAGTGCTGACCGGAGATCGGAAGAGCACACG
>JAYGDG010000486.1:0-2703 GCA_046583015.1 Pirellulaceae bacterium
TAGTGACCAGGTCATAAGCTTGACCGCTGGCAGGATTGGACCAGTCAGCGGGACGGGTGCGTTCGATCAGCTGGTGATCATTCTGGTCGACAGGAATCGGTTCCATGTGATCTGGCAGATTCCATTTTCCGGAGATCAGGAGTTAGCGATAAGGTCGCCACTGAGGGCGTGTACCGTGACTGGTAGCCGGCTGAGAGGTTGCCGATCTGGCCGCGGCAGGAATACGAAGTGTCGCTGGCGGAATTTGATTTGCTCCAATAACCGGTTGTTCCGGCAAGACCTGGGATGACTCCGGGCTGGTTTGAAAAGTCTTTGGGGCAGCGTCTTGGGAAGTGATACCAGTCGGTTTGCTGGTAATCCTGGTGTGAGTTTCAAATGTTCGGCCGTCAGCAGTTTCGTATCGAACAAACAGTAGCAGCTCGCTGCTTTTAGGCGGGTCTCCTGGCCAGGCTAATTCTAACATGATGCCAGTTGACTCACTTGGTGTTGCCAGGATTCTCCGGACATCATCGTGCGAGATATCCCAGCGGGCGATGCGAGCTGATTGACCTGTCTGGGCCGGGTCGAGTACGACAATCGAAATCGATCCGGATTGAGTTACGTACTCGTCGTGCCGATTTCGTGGTTCTAGCGAAACGACCACTCCATCATTGTTGTTTTGTTCATCGAAGCTCGTGAAACCGGTATGTTTTGGATTAAGCACGATGTGGGAAACGATGACAGATCTTGGGTCCGCTTGAGCACTCGTTGCCGAGTTCTTGGGTGCCGGCAGCAACTCGAAATTGTCTTCTTTAGAGGGTTCGGGAGTCTTGTGCGGAGGCTCATCCATCGGCGTGCCGGGATCGATCTTAATCCGCGGTATGCCCTGGGGAATATTGTTACGGGGAGGGCCAGGGTCTACTCCTAACCCGGGAATGGAACCTTCGGAGGATCCATCTAACTGTTGCCGCATGCGCTGGTTTTCTTTTTGTAGCCGTTTCAGTTCCTCTTCCATCTCTTCAGAATCAAATTCGAGGTCGTAAATACGGTCCTCAAGTGCTCGGCGCTGAGCACCCATCAATTCCATATAGGCATCGTTACGAGCACCGTGTTGGCAGCCGGCAAACAAGACCGACAACATCGTGCCCAGGATCAGGTTACGCACGTTCATAGACGTTGGTTGAGGAGCGCCCAAGAAGGGGGGAGGTGAGAGGAGAAAACCGCTAATTTGAGGGACCTGATGTACTGATTTTGGCGACTAGAAACAAGAGCAACTTGCTTCGAACGCTAGCAGTCCCGGCAAGCTGGGGGAATCCCGTGACAGAATCGCCGTGGATTCACTCTTTTGAGTCGACTTCCATCTGTTCAACGACGTGATCGATGAGCTTGTATTTACAGGCTTCGTCAGCGTTCATAAAGCAGTCACGGTCGGTATCTTTTTCGATTTTTTTCAGGGTATGGCCCGTATGTTTGATGAGGATTTGATTCATACGATCCTTGATGCGCTGAAATTCCTTGGCATGGATCATGATTTCTGCGGCGGTTCCTTCCATTCCGGCGAGGGGTTGATGGATCATGATACGGGCATTGGGGAGGGCATAGCGTTTCTTAGCAGCGCCGGCGGTGAGCAGGACGGCTCCCATGGAGGCCGCCTGGCCGAGGCAATAGGTTGCTACGTCGCAGGTGATAAATTGCATGGTGTCATAGATCGCGAGTCCGGCACTGACACTGCCACCGGGTGAGTTGATGTAGAAATGGATATCTGATTTTGGGTCATCGGACTGCAGAAAGAGCATTTGCGCCACGATGGAGTTGGCAACTTCATCATTGACCCCGGAACCGAGGAAGACGATACGATCTTTGAGCAACCGGCTGTAGATATCGTAGACGCGTTCTTCACGTCCGGATTTTTCGACGACATAGGGCACGAGAGGCATCGAGTGATTGTCTCCAACTAAAAAGGCGATCGTAATGATTGACGTGGAATGGACTATTCGGGATCAGGGTCGTCGGTAACAGGTTTGGTCAGGATCTCCTCGACCAGGCCATATTTTTTTGCTTCTTCGGCGTCGAGGAAAAAATCTCGGTCCGTATCTTTGCGAAGTTTCGTGATGCTCTGCTCGGTATGATTTGCCAGGATCTTATTGAGCATTTCTCGATTCCGATTAATTTCCCGGGCTTGAATTTCGATGTCACTGATCTGCCCGTTCACGCCCCCGTAGGGCTGATGAAGCATAACGCGAGCGTGTGGCAGGGCAAAGCGTTTACCTTTTGAGCCACCGGCCAGCAGGACGGCTGCTCCGCTGGCTGCCTGGCCGACACAATAGGTGGCAACGGGACAGGAGAGGACTTGCATGGTGTCATAGATTGCCAGGGTTGCGACAACATCCCCACCGGGTGAGTTTAAGTAGAAATGGATATCTTTTCTGCGATTTTCACTTTGCAGATAAAGCAGTTTCATCACCAGTTCGTTAGCGTTACCAGTATAGATTTCACCCTGCAGAAAAACGATACGATTTTCCAGTAGTAAGTCTCCCAGCGTCAATTGTCGTTGGCGCTGGTAGCTCTGGTAAGCGTGGGAATCACGTAACGGTTCGGAAAAGCCACCACTCATGTTGACACGGTCCTTGAATCGGAAATTGTAAGTTGGAGAAAGGGTCTGTGGTTTAAAGTGTTTCTTGTTGTGTTAAGAGTTACCCATCGCCCACACTGACTGTCTGTCGA